>JBGSVR010000025.1:0-7208 GCA_041752855.1 Thermosynechococcaceae cyanobacterium | reverse complement strand
AGGATTTTGCTGGGTTTCAGACAGCTATCTCCAACTGTATTGAGAATGCTCACATTACCCATAAAAAAGAACTAAAATCGTTACTCACTCTACGTTTTCAGTCTCTTCAGAAAGCTCAGTTAATGACCGTTTGAAGTATACATGAGGGTTTTCTAAAAATTGGACGTTATTTAATTTACGATCCTTAGTGCATAAGGTGTTCAGGAGAATTTAACTGCCTGTCTTGGATTTTTGTGCTGTACTTATGTCAACCGTAGACGGCGATCGCCCAACTCTTCAAGCAACCGTTCGTAGGTTCCCCAGCTAATCCCTGACAGATGAATTATTTCAGTAGGCAGCGTGAGCAAGTTTGCAGTCATAGACTTAACCGACAGTTTTATGCGTTATCGTTTAGAGCGGCAACCCAACCTCTGATAAAATCAGCAAGATTGACGTGGTAATAAGTTTTTAAAATGCGCTATACAAAAGACGATGATGGTCGGATTAACAACTTTGCCGTTGAGCCAAAGACCTATGAGGCAGAGCCACCCAACCCTCAGCAGCAGCGCAACTACATTATTTTGGGCGTTGTAGCGGCTGTCTTAGTGGCTGGACTCATCGCTATTTCAGTGGCTGTTTCTTAGCGCTTTACGATTGAATCCTTGCCCCTAAGCCTCAGACTTTAGCGCCGTTTTGAGAGAGCGACAAAACCCTGAAATCGCCTCTAATCCCTGCTTTGGCTGACCCTCGGCAAGACGCTTCACAAACGCGCTGCCCACGATCGCCGCATCTGCACCCCACTCCATGACCTGACGAGCTTGGTCAGGTTGAGAAATACCAAACCCAACCCCAATGGGCTTATCGGTCACACCCTGAAGCTCAATAATGAGATCTTGCACACGGTCTTCGAGTTTTGTGCGGATGCCTGTAACCCCTGTGGTGCTAACCAAGTAAATAAAGCCTTGGGAAAATTTGGCAATGGTTTGAATCCGGTCTTTGGAGCTAGTGGGGGCAACCAGTAGCGTTACCTCAACGCCAACATCGGTGGCCTGCTTCAGCAATGTCTCCGATTCTTCCAGCGGCAGATCGGGCACCACTAAGCCCTTCACCCCCGCTTGAGCCACCTGCTTGAGAAACGTTGCCGCGCCGCGATGGTAAATCGGGTTGTAGTAGGTAAAGAGAATGATGGGCGATCGCAGTTCTGGCCCGATGCGCTCCACCATTTCTAGCACTGCATCGAGCCGCACTCCCTTCGCAAGGGCACGGGTTGCGGCGGCCTGAATCACAGGGCCATCGGCTAAGGGGTCAGAGTAGGGCACCCCTAGCTCGATAATGTCAGCCCCATTAGCATCCAATCGTCGGAGTGCTTCCGCCGTCGTTTCGAGATCCGGATCACCCGCTGTTAAAAATGGGATGAGGGCACACTCACCGCGATCACGCAGGTTTTGAAAGCATTCAGAAACGGAGGTCATACCGAATATTTTAAAATTGTGGATTGGGCGATCGGCTAAGGTTTAGACGAAGTTGGGCTGTCTTTCTTTTCTTGCTCTAGCTCAGATTGCAGCGACTCAAGCTCTTCTGGGGACATTTCATCTAAGCGCTTTTGTAAAAAGGCTGTCTCATAATCATCGCGCTGCTGATCGTAAGTCATTTTGCCACCCGCGACCCGAAACAGGTAGGTTGAGATCCAGCCCAGTAGGCCCAGCAAAAAAATAGCCTGACTCCAGATCCCTGCGTCAAACGTTTCTAGACCCGCTGTCCTTAACCCCACGTAAAGGATTCCACCCGTCAAAAAGACGGCAATTCCAATTCCGATTGCATCAATGCGTCGCATAATTGATAGCGCCCAAATATAACGCCCTAGATTTGTCTTGGTTTGGGGCGAAAGTTAAGGAAGGGGCTTAGCAGCAACATCCCTGGGAAAAAGAAAAACACCATAAAGTACATGAAGGCTCTTTCAAAAGAGCTTGCCACATACCAGCGTTTGCTCAGGTACCCGTACAGTAAACCCGGAATGACGAGCAAGTAAGCGCCACTAAGCATCAGGTAGAGCAGAGCAAGAATCATAAAAGCCTACAGGGTTAAAGAACGAACGGCTGCGTTGCATAACGCCCATTATTCTACCCTGTGTTGAGGGGGACATGAACCGCACTGGTTAATCCATAGGGATATCCATCGGGCCCCCAAAACTCTGTCCAAGCTAAACCCGTCGCAGCATTTCGATGAATGTCGCCAATAAACTGCACACCGACGGACTGAAGCTGCGATCGCGCTTCATCTACATCCGTCACAATAAATTCCATCATGGGACCTTTCATGAAGGCGGTTTCTGGCAGCTTTGACCCTGAAATACCTAGGCGTTCTCCTCCGGCTAGGGTAAATTCAGCAAACTGCGGAGACTGCATGGTTAAAGGCAGCTTTAAAACATCCTGAAAGAAGGTAATGGCGTCATCAAAATAGGGGGTGCGTGTGCCCACCCAGCCAATGCCCTGAACCTGAATAGGAGAAAGGTTGCTGGCTGCTAATGCCGTGGGCGGTCGCCACCGATGTAGCGCCAAGGGAGATGGCAGCGGTAGCCCAGGAATGTAAGCTGTGGCATAGCCCAGGCAAAAAATGCACAGCAGCAGCGCCGTTAACTTGAGGGCAGTCATAACTGGCTCCAGTAGAGCATCTTATCTATTTAATTGCTCTATCTTTATGATACCGCGTGGGTTAAATCAGCGGTTTGTATCAACCATAACGGTGTTGCGATCGCCCTTAAAGGCGATACTGAGAACAAGCTATGGTTAAACACAACAGCATTCAAGGATTGAGCATGAATCCAGCGCAACTCTGGCAACGCTATCAAGACTGGCTTTATTACCACGATGGGCTAGGTATTTATCTCGATATCAGCCGTATGCAGTTTACAGATGCGGATGTTGCCACTTTAACGCCCAAGTTTGACCAAGCGTTTACAGCAATGGCGGCTCTAGAAAAAGGGGCGATCGCCAACCCCGATGAAAACCGTATGGTGGGTCACTACTGGCTGCGAAACCCAGAGCTTGCCCCAACGCCAGAACTGAAGGCCGATGTGGTTAACACCCTTGCGTCGATTGAAACCTTTGTTAAAGATATCCATACAGGCACCATCCATCCGCCTTTAGCGCCTAAGTTTACCGATATTCTTTCTATTGGTATTGGTGGCTCTGCCCTAGGCCCTGAGTTTGTGGCAGAAGCCCTTGCGCCCGTCCATGCGCCCCTCAACATTCATTTTCTCGATAATTCTGACCCGACGGGCATTGATCGCGTTTTAGATCAAATTCAAGATCGGCTCTCATCTACGTTGGTGATCACCATTTCTAAATCTGGCAGCACCCCAGAGCCGCGCAACATGATGCTAGAGGTGCAGAAACGATACCGCGATCGCAGTCTTAATTTTGCCCAGTATGCCGTTGCAGTAACGGGCGAAGGCAGTCAGCTAGACCAGCTTGCCAAAGCCGAAGGATGGATTGCTCGCTTCCCGATGCATGACTGGGTGGGGGGACGCACTTCTGAGATGTCGGCGGTGGGTCTATTGCCTGCGGCACTTCAGGGCATCGCCATTCGCGACATGCTTGAAGGTGCAAAGATTATGGATGAGGCCACCCGCGTACCTAACCTAAAGCAGAATCCTGCGGCGCTTTTGGCGCTGGGCTGGTACGTCTCGGGTGAGGGCAAGGGACTTAAGGATATGGTGGTGTTGCCCTATAAAGACAGCCTGCTGCTGTTTAGCCGCTACCTCCAGCAGCTTGTCATGGAATCTTTGGGCAAAGAACTCGATCTAGACGGCAATGTAGTCAATCAGGGGATTGCGGTCTACGGCAATAAAGGTTCTACAGATCAACATGCTTACGTGCAGCAGTTGCGCGAAGGTTTACCCAACTTTTTTGCAACCTTCATTGAGGTGCTGCAAGATCGTGAAGGACCATCTATGGAGCTAGACCCTAATGTCACAACGGGCGACTACCTCTGCGGCTTTTTGCTGGGCACCCGCGAGGCGCTCTACGAAAAAGGCCGCGACACGATTACTGTGACCCTCCCGATCGTTAACTCAAAAATGGTGGGCGCATTAATTGCGCTCTACGAAAGAGCCGTCGGTTTTTACGCGACGCTTATCAACGTCAATGCCTACCATCAGCCTGGCGTAGAAGCAGGGAAAAAAGCAGCAGCGGCGACGCTGGCGCTTCAGCAAAAGCTGCTGGAAGGTCTGAAAGCGGCAAATGGGGCGATCACACTGACAGACCTCGCGGCAAAGGTGGGCGAGACGGATCGGATTGAGACAGTCTACAAAATTCTGCGCCACCTCCACGCCAATGGACGACTCAAGTTTGAGGGATCGCTAAGCCAACCAGGGGGGCTTAAGGTTTCTAGACTTTAATGAACCTTGGTTAATCAATTTACGATTCCTAAGAAGGGCCGACCAAATCTAAAGGCACCATATTGCATTCTAGAAGTTTGTTGAGCAGCGGGGCACTTACCTTCTGAAGAATAATTTCTTTCAGTTTGGGGTTCGTTTTTACATCCAGTAAAATCTTACCCACCAAAGACTCTTGGTCAGGTGCTTTGCTGCTGGCTTCTTTGATTTTGTCGAGCAGTGTTACCGCCTCTGGGCAGGTTGAGTTCTGAATTTTTTTCGCTAAGCCATTCCCAATTTGAGTCGTAAACCCGACCAAGGTTTCTTCAGGCAGACCGCTGTTGGTAGGGGCGCTGGCAGGCTGGGCAAAGGCGATCGCCTGGGGTAAAACAACGCAGCTTGCAGCCAGCGCAAAACGCAAAAAAGGCCGTCTCCAAAAGTCTGTCGCGGAGAAAAGAGGCATGAGTGAGTCCTTAAAAGTCTGTTGCTAAATGAAATTCGAGAGAGTTGATATAAATTTCTAGACGGCTGGTTCTGAGAGGCTGTTCCAGTGGTAAAGCGCCATTTGCTGAATGTTTTTTAGAGGTTCATTATGCTGCTGTGCTAGTTGAGCGCAATCTTCGTATTCCGGCTGGGCGTTGACGATGCGATCTCCATACCGCGCCACTTTAACCCGAACTGAACCTAGGGGTGTCTCAACCGTTTCGATCATTCTATGCAAAACGGTTCGCTGCTGGATAGAGCGACGGATGCCGAGAGTGGTTGTTTCACGAAACAGGATTGCCTCACAGGGTTCAATGAGTGCGGTTGGACAAAGTACGCTTAGCAAAATGCCAGGTCTAGATTTTTTCATGCCGATCGCCTGAGTAAATACTTCTACGGCACCTGCTGCCAGTAATGTGTCGTACAGGTAGCCCACAACCTGTGGATTAATATCATCAAGCTGGGTTTCTAG
Organism: Thermosynechococcaceae cyanobacterium; assembly: GCA_041752855.1. Taxonomy (GTDB): domain Bacteria; phylum Cyanobacteriota; class Cyanobacteriia; order Thermosynechococcales; family Thermosynechococcaceae; genus JAAURS01. The sequence goes on along the minus strand of JBGSVR010000025.1, from coordinate 1,899 downwards.
CAGCGCGATTGTCTCGTTGTTGGCAACGGTGGGAGAGATATCCCCGTCTGCGTCTCCAATCCAGAGCCGCAGTAAATTAGGAATCGGTAAATTGTGACTGCCTGCACCTAAGCCAACTTTCTGAAGCTTAAGGGCAGGTGCTGCGCCAAAGTCTTGAGCTAACGCCGTCACAATTGCTGCACCTGTAGGTGTCACTAACTCTTTTTGTATACCGTTGTCGTAGAGCGGCACCTGACGCAGCGCTACAAGCTGCAACACGGCTGGCACTGGTACTGGAAGTAACCCGTGGGCAGCTTTGACCGTACCGCCACCTGTGGGTAGCGCAGAACAAAAGATCTGATCAACCTCAAGCCAATCTAAGCCAATGCAGGTGCCCACAATATCCACAATGGCATCCGTTGCCCCCACCTCATGGAAGTGTACTTGCTCTGGTGGAATGCCGTGGACTGCTCCTTCGGCGATCGCCAGTGTCCGAAAAATCTCTAAACTCCAGGTTTTGACTCGTTCTGGGAGCTGAGTTTGCAAAATCAGCGCCTCAATTTCGGGCAAATGGCGATGAGGTGCATGATGCGAATGCCCGTGGGAATGAACATTGACCTGAACGAAGGTGCCTCGCTGCCCCTGACGATGAACCGTTTCTACGACAATTTGATACTCGTCGGTTAGGCAAAGCTGAGCAAGGGAATTTTTTAGATGTTGAAGAGGCACCCCAACATCTAGAAGGGCACCCAAACACATATTTCCGGCAATGCCAGTGGGGCAGTCAAAATAGGCAATTCGGGGCATTTTGTATCTTGAAATACAGTGGAGCGCCTATGATAGGCATGTTGGCGTTGCGTTAGCGAATTACCGTCATGGCTCAAGTGTACACCGTCCATCCAGACTCCCCCCAGCCGCGCATTGTGGCACAAATTCGGGATGCGTTGCAGTCCGGAGCGGTGATGCTCTACCCCACCGATACGGTTTATGCGATCGGCTGTGATCTCAATTCAAAATCCGCCGTCCAAAAGGTACGGCAGCTTAAGCAGTTGGCTAACGATAAGCCCCTCACCTTTTTGTGTCCTTCTTTGTCTGATATTGCCAAGTACGCTCACGTCAGCGACCCTGCCTATCGGCTCATGCGGCGGCTTGTGCCAGGAGCAGTGACGTTTATTTTGCCCGCGACAAAGCTGGTGCCTAAGCTAGTGCAAAACCCTAAACGCAAAACCACGGGCATTCGCGTGCCCGATCATGGCATTGCTCAGGCGCTTTTAGAGGCGCTAGGCAACCCCATTATTTCGACCTCAGCCACCGTGGGCGTGTCTTCAGAGGATGAATATGTGCCTGTTTCGTCAACTTCTACGGCTGAACTATTTGATGCTTTTGAGAAGCTGGTAGACATTATTGTTGATAACGGTCAAGAACCAAGTCATGAGGTTTCGACGGTTTTAGACCTGTGTGAGGAGCCTGTAAAAATTCTGCGCCAAGGGCTAGGCTGGGATGAAATTGCGCCATTACTGGAAGGGGCGATCGCGCCGTAATCGCAGCATTATTTCGCTGAAACCAAATTATGAACGCCATTGAACAGATTTTCGTCCTAACGCTTTAGAAATTGGCATATCAACCGCCAAATCAGCAGAAACCCCGCAGTACTGTAAAGGTAATTCTGCTTTGAGGTTGATTGCGGTATGCCCTATCCAGAGCCTGAACGCTACATTCCCCTGCAACTGCGTTTATTGGCAAGCCATCCAGCGCTCTTAGAAGGGTTAGACACATGGCTTAAGTTAGGACTCATTACCGACCGCGAAGTGCAGATTCTTTGCCAACGCTATTTAGCAAGCGATCTTCCAGCGCAGAAAGTCGTTGCGTCAACGCCCGTAAGCACAGCGATCGCCACTGAAATCACTCAGCCGCAGATGG
>JBGSVR010000024.1:0-2352 GCA_041752855.1 Thermosynechococcaceae cyanobacterium | reverse complement strand
CCCAACTTCCTGTGGTTCAGCAGACTTCAGATCCATCATCTCTACCGCAACTTCAGTTTTGGTGATGCCTCGAGCAATGGACTGAGACAGGCGATCGCTGTAGCCATAGTCAGACACATAAAACACCGCCACCGTTGCTTCTGCCTTCGCCTTGGCCTGACTCCACTCTCGATAATTTTGGGTCAGCAGTTGGACGTGGTGAGAGAGCAGAGGGCCGTGGCCTGTTGCAATCAGCTCCACCCCAGGCAGTTCATCCATCCGCTTCATCGCAGAGAGGACAGAGCGGGCATTGGGAGCCATAAGGCACTCATAGTAAAACCGGAAGTCTGGCGTAATGGCGTTGAGATCGGTGTCAAAGATATCTTTAGAGCAGTAGTGCAGCCCAAAGGCATCGCAGGTGTAGAGAATGCTGGTTTTGGCATCGTAGGTAAAAATGGTGTCCGGCCAGTGCAGATTAGGAGCCATCACAAACTCCAAAACGTGACCGTTACCAAGGTCTAACTTATCGGCGTTCTTAACCACAATGCGTTCAAAAGGCTCATGCACCAAGTCTTCTAAAAACTGAATGGCAACCTTAGAAGCAACAATAACAACGTGAGGTGCTAATTTCAAAATATCTGCCACCAACCCGCTGTGATCTGGTTCGGTGTGGCTCACAACCAGGTAATCCAGCGTGGCGGGGTCAATCACGCCCATCAGGGCATCTAGGTAAAGCTGTCGAAATTTTTCGTGGGAGGTATCAACCAGCGCCGTCTTTTCGCCGCGTATGACAAAAGAATTGTAGGTGGTGCCGTTTTGGAGGCCAAACTCAATATCAAAGCGGTCTCTATCCCAATCCAGCGATCGAATAACCGTAGTGTCTAGGGCAAAGTCTAAGGTTTGGGTGGTTAACCGTTTGTTCGCCTGAGCGGGCTGCGCTGCTGTCATTACCATGAGAACCCTCCATTGACCTACGCTATTGCTCTCATGGTAATTGAGATTCCGCCTTCAGCCTATTCAGATTGCCAATGATACAGGCTGAGATTTTAATCAAAATCAAAGTGTATGGATAGGGTTTGGTTTCGGCTCCCTTCGACCAGCGTAGGACAAGTCGCTCAACCAGTACCAGCTCGACTAGCACCAATACCGGAATTAAGGGTTGAGACTTCGGCTAACGCTCAGTCGGACACGGAGCCGAAACCCGTTTTACGACTTAATATCTGCCGCTGAGTATAAGGTCTGATTCCAGGGTCAGCGATAAAGGCTCATCGGGTCTTACCACAATCACCTCAGTTCTTTTGCGACCCGCTAAAAGATATCCTGCCAAAGCGCCAGCACCTGCACCTGCCAGGGTTTTGAAAACGCCAGGTCTCGTCACAACGCTAGAGATGAGGACAGAGGCACCGCCACCCACTAAAGCACCCTGCCAAATTGCGTCATTGTTGGTGCCTTTCTGGATTTTTTTGCGGTAGTTCACCACATTGCTACGGGCATTGAGGTTGCGCTCAGTGCCGTCTCTAAAAATAATGCGGCGAGCCACAAACTGAGTTCCATCTCCCGAAGGTCTAAATTCACCGTCAATTCTGGTTCCCCGAGGAATGAGAACTGTTCCTGCCTGCGATCGCACAGCATCTCTCGTCACCAAAGTCACCACAGCCGTTTCGTCTGGCGTCACAATAATTCGTTTTCCATCAGGCTGAACAACGTCAAATGTAGTGCCTTCTTGGATCCGTCCCGACGTATTCTGTGAAATAGTATTGCGCTGAAGGGCACCGCTGTTTTGCTGAGCAAAAATCCCAGCAGCAGCCGGACGCCCAAACCCAATCAAGGGCACAATAGTTGCAGTGCTGAGGCTAAGGGCTGTTAAAGCTGCAACGCTAGACCGAAAATGCTGTTTCAGCATAAAAGAATTCTCCTTCTTAAAACACTCGCTACACGGCGCACTTGACGACGGATAAACGATTAATAACTTTATTCTCAGACTTCACAGCGGAATCTGTACATATACTGCTGTGACCTGAATCTACCGCAGAAGTTCCGCTAAGGTCACTTTAGACGCTGCGCCTAAGCCAAAATAGTTGTGCCCTGCCAGTAGTGGGTAAGCTGTTGGCAGTGGTCATGGGCTAGCGCATCCATTGGGATTTGAGTTGGCTCAAAAGCCTGCACCTCGCAAATTTCTTGCGTGTCACTAATGTAAAGCCGCCCCTCAACCATGACCTCTACCGTAGTGCAGATATACTTCAAACGGTCATTAACTGAGCTTTCTGAAGAGACTGAAAACGTAGAGTGAGTAACGATTTTAGTTCTTTTTTATGGGTAATGTGAGCATTCTCAATACAGTTGGAGATAGCTGTCTGAAACCCAGCAAAATCC
>JBGSVR010000023.1:0-4329 GCA_041752855.1 Thermosynechococcaceae cyanobacterium | reverse complement strand
GGATGCCATCCTACTTCAACCCAAAAGGTTCGGGCTTCTACAATATTTTCATTATTCAACCGTAAAGTGATAACGGTTGCGCGACCAATGTTTGTTAAGCCAGTAATAAGCACTCCGTTATTCCCCCATGCAAAATGCTTTGCCCACGCTTACATCCGAGGGTTAAATAGTTCTAGGAGTTGATTTGTGTCAGGATCTAGTGCGTGTGTTTTTGCACCTTTAAACTCATTGCAACGGTAACAGGATGCAGCTAAGTTTTCTGGATCGTCTGTTCCGCCTAGTGAGCGAGGCAAAATGTGCTCCATTACTAGGGGTGTTCCTGTCAATCGAGAAGAGGATTTACAATATTCGCAGCGATGGTCGGCGGCTGTAATAATTTGCTGGCGCAGTTGTGCTGGAATGGTCACAGCGGTACGGCTAATTCCTGTAGCGGAGGGGTTCTATGCCCTTTCCAGCGCAAGATTGCCCATGCATAGGCTTTTCGTAACATTAGCCGATCTGCTGTCTGTCTCAGCTTTGTTAAATCTCTTTGATCTTCGGCAGATAAGCCCTCTGCCTGGTTTTTCTCTAAGAGTTGCACATGATTTTTATGTTGGATCGCACTAGCTTGTGTTTGAGCGATCGCCAATAGCTCGTCAACACTGAGAACCTGCATTTCCATTAACTCTGCACGCAGATCTAGGGGTGCATTTTCAGCGGAGGGGGGCAAATTACTAACGACACTTTGAGCAATCAAGTCTTCTAATGGCTGGTGTGTCGCTTCAGCCATCTGAACAAAGCGATGAACAATGGATTCTGGAAGCTCGATTGTTATTCGCTGAGTTGTCATAGCGAAGCGATAGCTGTTGGAATAGCCCTATTCTATACGGAGTTATACGCTTCGGCTGTAGAGCGATCGCCTAAACATTAGCAAAACAGAGGTATTGTGTTCGTTACCTTATGGTTCAAACCTGAAAGGTTCTGAACACCCGCCCATCAACCCTCAGAGGTTGTGCGACGCAATGCGATCGCACAAAGACTACTCCTGTGACCCTTGGGCAATGTACGCTACATAATGCCGCCCTACTGCATCACCCAAGATGAGCTTGCGTTTATCTATCAGGACATTCGCGTCATCCTGGATGATTTATAACCTCTACCCCACGCCCTACCCATGTCAATGCTCCGTCACGACTGGACTACTGCCGAAATTTTAGACCTGCTGAATTTGCCGCTCTTAGATTTAGTCTACAAAGCTCAAACCATTCACCGTCAGCATTGGCAGGGCACAGATATTCAGCTTGCAACCCTGTTAAGCGTTAAAACCGGAGGCTGTGCCGAAAATTGTGGCTATTGCTCTCAATCTGCTCATCACCCTACGGCAGTTAAGCCAGAGCCATTCAAGACCGTTGATGAGGTTTTGGCAGCAGCCCAAAAAGCAAAAGAACTGGGTTCAGATCGATTTTGCATGGGCTGGGCATGGCGTGAAATTACCGACGGCAAGCAGTTTGACGCCATGTTAGACATGGTAAAGGGCGTGCGAAAACTGGGCATGGAAGCCTGCGTAACGGCAGGGATGCTTACGCCTCCTCAAGCCGAGCGCTTGGCAGAGGCAGGGCTAACGGCTTACAACCACAACCTTGACACCAGCCCTGAATACTATGGGCAGATTGTGAGTACGCGGAGTTATGGCGATCGCCTCCAGACCCTCACGCATGTCCGTAATGCAGGCATTACCGTCTGCTGCGGCGGCATCATTGGCATGGGTGAGCGGCTTGAAGATCGCGCCCGAATGCTAGAGATTTTGGCAACGCTCAATCCTCACCCTGAAAGTGTGCCGATTAATGCGCTGATGCCAATCCCAGGTACGCCACTGGCAGACCTGGGCAATGTGGAATCCTTCGATTTAGTAAGGATGTGCGCGACGGCTCGGATTGTGATGCCTAAAGCGCGCGTTCGCCTCAGCGCAGGACGCAGCCACTTAACGCCAGAAGCGCAGGTGCTTTGTTTTATGGCGGGTGTGAACTCGATTTTTTACGGGGAAACACTGCTGACGGCAGAGAACCCTGAACCGGACTGCGATCGGCAATTATTAGAGGCGATCGGGGCTTTGAAGCCAGCAAATGCCTTAACTGTGTAGAAAGGTTTCTTCTACAATCAGGGTATTCCAAGTTTTTTAAAACACTGCCATGATTACTCAAGTGATGGTTCAGCCTTCTTCTTGGATTGAATCTGGAATCAAGCTCAGTAAAGTCAGAGACTTAAATTTGTTTGAGTTTGCTGATAGGCTTCAGTCTCGCTTGGATGAGCTATCTGAGCGAAATAAGTCTAACGATCTGACTGATGCAGAAATGGCGGAGTTGACCGGAATCTTAGAGCTGGATCGGATTTTTACGTTACTGAATGCCAAAATTATTGCGGATTCATGATGATTAGCGATGCAGTGCGGCAATCAGTAACGAGGGTGGGTTATCTTATCGTTGTCTTAGAAATCAAGAACTTGATCCAACCAATCGATTTGCTTCGATTGCAAGTAGACTTGCACGTTGATCAATAAATTCCTGAAAATTATCATCAAATAATGAGTTTGGACATAGCGCACGTTCCAGCACTGCATTTACATCGGAGTTCATTTTTTCACGATATACGCTAGGAGCACTGCCACCAAGAGCATTGTTATCAGATCTAGACAAAAAACAAAAGTTCGCCAAGCAACTTTCATCATATATAGATTGACTTGTTGAGCGCAGGAATGCTCTTGGATATAAATGGTGGAATTCATTTCTGTTATAGTCTTTTAGAACATCTCTTACCGTAATAGGAGACCCATTAACAAAGCTCCGTGGATGTTTTTGTGCAAGGAGTAGAACAAAAGTTTTTGTTATAACATTACTGGTTCGAAATTTTTCATTTTTGAACAAATCAGGAGATATTTTTACTGAAAAATCGCCCAGTATTGAAGACTGTTTTTTCTTGAGCTTTGTAATTTCTTCGATATCGGCTTGCAAGCTTTTTATAGGTTGGCTATTGTATTTTTTTGAGAAACAAGTACGCCAAAACCACTTAAGAATTGTTTGACGTTGATCATTAGTATATTGAAAATGAGATTCTCCAGGTACAGCAAAAAAAGCACAGAGAGGCACCAAAAAGGTTGGATATGGAAGATTATTTAACGAATAAATATTTAAATTGTCTCTCAAAAAGTCCAGTGCACCTTTTAAACCATTTATAACTTCTTGAAATCTTTCTCTAACCACTGAACCATTAAGATTGATTAGAGTTGAAGTTGCTGCATCTCCTGCTAGCACTGCGGCACAACATCTAAGTAGTAAGTCTTTGTCAAGACCTACATCACTAAAACCAAAAGGTTCAAGCTCTAAAGCCAGTTCCTCAAATTTTCGTTGTAAATCAAATTCTTCACTCCATGTCCAAGCCGATAATAACTGTAGAGTATCTAGTTCTATTCCTTGGCGATTAACTCTTTCAAAAACTATTGCAACCGTTGTCTTATCGTCTGTTGAAAGCATTTGAATAGGGATTCGTGCTTCCTTGAAAACTGATTGAACTTTATCAAGTCTCTCTGCCAAATAATCGTCAAAGTCTTTGGTAGCTTTTCTGTAGGCAGTAATGTCAAAAAAGTTCCTCAAAAGGAAGTATCGTTCAGGATCAAAATCCTGAGTTTCTAACGCAGCAAATTGAGATTCCTGAGCGTCTGGATTGGCTCTATAATCAAAGTAAATGTTAGTCCAATCCTCTGGAATTTCTTGCTCCAGCTCAGTTTGAAATACTCCAAAGATTGACGTAATTCTTTGTTGCCCATCCAGTATGTAATCGACTGGATAACCTGGATCAACTTCTGGCAGGTCAAAAGGCCCAAGCTTGCGTTCAAATTTCAATCTTTCTCTAGTTCGCCATAATAAAATGGAGCCAAATGGATATCCTTTATATAGACTATCCATTAAAAATGCAACTCTATTTGCATCCCATACAAATCCTCTTTGAAACGTTGGCACTCTTATTATGCCAGAAAGAATTTGGCTGATAACTTGTCGAATTGTTAGATCAGACATGCTACTTTTATCTACACTCTTAAATAATTAATTCTATAAGTCAAGTTGAGCCTCTAAAACGAATAAAACTTTAGTTCAAGACAGTGCATCTTGAATTATTTTAAGACTTTTTAAATGTGTCACTGCTATTTTAAGTAAATTATATAGCAGTCCTAAATCAGTTGTAAAATATTTAGAATCTATCATAGCTCTAGAGTCTGTTGACACTTATGGAAGACATATCTGAGGATCAGAGTAATAACTCAGAACCGAAACCTATAGATGAGCTACGGGATTTTAT
>JBGSVR010000022.1:0-2637 GCA_041752855.1 Thermosynechococcaceae cyanobacterium | reverse complement strand
TGCATCTAATACACTTACCCAGGCGGTGAAATACTGGTCGGGTTGAGATCTCAGGATGACTTGAGTTGCAGCGGCGATCGCATTGCTAGCCCCCTGATCTTTCTGATACCGCTCCCACTCTCCCTGAATGGTCTTGAGCGCCCTTAAGCTGCGGGTGGCCTTAGCTTGCTTGAGTTCGTCTATGGCGTTAGTGACGGCTAACTGTGTGGTGGCTAACTGCTCTTGCAGACATTCCTCTAAAATTTCTGCCGAATCGGGTTCTAAATCCTGCACCAGCTCACGATAAACCTGTTCCTTAGAAGGAAGCTGCCCTTTGAGCACTTTTTGAACGAGTTCGGTGAGGAGCGTGTGGTAGCGATCGCGCAAGAGATGATCCTCGAAAAGCAGTATCTATCCGTGCCTTTGATGATAACAGTCCTAGCTCATCAAGACAGAATGCACCTTTCAGGATGTAGCTGGTTGAGCGAAGTCGAAACCAGCGGCGCAGCCAACCGGTCTAGAAGTGTAGCTAAAACTAAGTGGATAAACATCCAGGCTAGGTTTTCGCTTCGACTGCGCTCAGCGAGCAAATATTGTTACGTTATCTATGGGCTGTAGAAATCTGCGTAGGTAGAGGACAGGGCATAGACTGATCGCCCGACCACGTTGTAAAGGTTTCTTTGTCTTGATAGTGCCGTGGCGTATCTAGCATAATCTGCCACACCTGCTTAAAGGGGAGCAAATGAAATCGTTCTGGATAGTGCTGGAGCAAAAGCGCCTGCACTAAGGGATAGTAGTCCGAATTCATCCCTGGAAAAAGATGATGCTCGGTGTGATATGAAAAGTTAAAGTGCAGCACGTCAATCCATTGGGGCACTTTTAGCGAAACGCTGTTGAGCAGCGGGTCGTTAATCGCGGTCATGGGTGACAGCATGTGATTGGTGTAGATATAAAACATAACCCCCGCATAGCCAATCCAAAGGGGTAAAAAGTAGCTCAAAATGAGTTTGATGGGGTCAAACTGAAGGTAGCTCAAAATGCCGAGGTGGATGACACAAATAAGCGCGAGTTCTCTGGCGATCGCCCACCGTTCTCGACGGCTCACCTTAAACGCCGCAGGCACATAGTCCACTGCCCCCGTATTAAATAAAAGCACCGAACTCATGTTCCGCAAGGTATGTACCCCCCAGGCATGAGCCATCCCTACCGTTAGCCAAAACCGATTCACCTCCATAGAAGGCACAAACTGATCCTGAATCCACTTGCCCCAAGTTTTAGGTTGCTGATAAAGATAATTACGGTCTGGGTCAAGCTCAGAATTGGTGTTGCGATGATGTTCGCGGTTATGCACCGCTCGCCATAGCGTCGGCGGCATCCATAAAATAGACAGCCCCAGCAAACTCACCAACCGAAAAGCCCACGAGTGGCGCGTGGCACTGCCGTGCATTAAATCATGGCAGCTAAACAGCAGCACAATCACGCTATTGCCCATCACCACAGATAGCGGCAGATAGAGCCACAGCCAATGCCAGTCCCATTGGTCAAGATGAGCGGCGATCGCCCAGCCCAGCCCTAAGATTGCCAGATTCATGAGCAGAATCCAGACCTTATTGAGATTAGGCAAAAAGGCGCTGTCTGGCAGCAAAGGCCGCAGTTTCTTAACATATTCTGCTTGAGATATTAGAGTAGCAGCGTGATTGAGGTTTGGTTTAATGCCTAAGGCTTGAGGGGAAGCAGAATTCATGTTTTTCTGTAAACAATTATGGGGAAATATTTAGTCAGCTTTTGATTTTTATACCGAGCAACCTAAGCTAACTTCAGGCTAGCTGAAGAGTAAAGTTCAAATATCTTCTTAAGAAATCAGGAGTTTGCAATGACTTCTAGCTTCATGCCAGACGAGATTCAAAAACATCTCCCATTAGTTGGAGATATTAACCTCAAAAGCCCACTTGCCTATATCGCCACCAGAGGTGCTACAGAAGTAGTCAACGCGCTCCAGATGACGGTTGCAGAGGCTTATATTAATGGGCTAGAGGTGCCAGATGCAGCCCTGCGATCGCTGTTTGACACCTGTATGCCTGTGTTTTTTAAGCATTTTCCGTCACTCCTTGCACCTTACGAATGGGTCTTAAAAGAAACGGAGCATTTAGCAGAAGGGTCGCGGGATTTAATGAAAATCCAGTACGACCTGCCTCAAGAAATGCTGAACGTGATGCTAGGAGACCATCCGCTGATTTATCCCAAATACAGCATGGGGCTGTGGGAGAAAGGCGCAGCCAATCTTGAGCAGTCGCAGATCCATATGATTGACGATCTGATTGAAAAACTAGACATTCAAGATGGCGATAACATTCTCGATTTTGGGTGTGGCTGGGGCTGTATTCCCAATTACATCCTGTCTAAATTCCCCAACGTCAGGTTTACGGGGCTAAATTTGAGCCACCAGCAGTGCAGCTACATGCGCCAAAAGATGAAAGACTCCTCTAGCCACCTCAGTTCTGGTCGATTTACCCTCCATGAAGGAGACCTAAATGACGCCTTCTTTGAGGAGAAGTTTGACAAGATCATGTCGATTGGCGTTTTTTGCCACGTCGGCAACTTAACTCAGTCCTTTCAGAAGCTAGCATCTTTTCTCAAAGCGCAGGGAAAGGTTTTAAT
>JBGSVR010000021.1:0-10470 GCA_041752855.1 Thermosynechococcaceae cyanobacterium | reverse complement strand
ATGCACTTAATGCATTGACAGCGCTTGAAGCAGAAATTGGATCTCGATGCTGCTAAACCTCAAAATAGCTGCGCACAATGTCTACTATGCGCTCGGATGCATGACCGTCCCCAAAAGGATTGATGGCTGTTGCCATTTGGTCGTAGAGCGCAGAATTAGTGAGTAGTTCAGCGGCAGCGGCAAAGATATCGTCTGCATTTGTACCAATGAGCTTTGCAGTTCCGGCATGGACGGCTTCTGGACGCTCGGTGGTATCTCGTAAAACCAGAACGGGTTTACCCAAACTGGGCGCTTCTTCTTGAAGACCGCCAGAATCTGTCATTAATAAATGACAGCGCTGGATGGCTCCAACGAGATCGGTATAGTCTAATGGCTCAATTAAAAAGGCGCGGGGATGATTGCCCAGTAGCTGCGTTAGGGGTTCTCGAACGGTAGGGTTGCGATGTAGGGGTAAAACTAAGGCCGTATCAGGGAACTGCTCTAGGATATTGAGAAATCCTTGCCCGATATTTTGAAGGGGCTGTCCCCAGTTTTCTCGTCGGTGGACGGTAGCTAAAATGGTGCGGTACTGATCCCAGTTGAGGTTGGGGATGGGGCATGGGGGGTGAGTTGCCGCCACCATGATTAGGGTGTCAATGACAGTATTGCCCGTTTGGTGAATTCCGGTTTTGACCCCTGAATGCTTAACATTCTCTACCGATAAAGACGTGGGCGCAAAGTGAAGCTGAGCAATCTGAGAAATGAGGCGACGGTTTGCTTCTTCGGGATAGGGGTTAAATAAATCGTCCGTGCGTAAACCTGCCTCAACATGACCCACTGGAATGAGCTGGTAGAAGGCCGCAAGAGCAGCAGAAAATGCTGTGGTGGTGTCTCCCTGTACCAGCACCAAATCAGGACGATTGGCTTTGAAATAGTCTTCTAACCCTTCTAAACTGCGACAGGTAATTTGGGTTAGGGTTTGACCGTGCTGCATGATTGCCAGATCATGATCTGCTTTTAGATGGAAAAAGTCCATCACCTGAGCCACCATTTCTCGATGCTGGCCGGTCAAAATAACCTGGGTACTGCAAAAGGCTGCCTCCTGAAATGCTTTGATGACAGGCACGAGCTTAATGGCTTCGGGACGGGTACCCAACACAATTGCAATACGAATGGGGACGGTTGCCATGAATGCTCCAGGCTGAACGGATAGCGTTGGTGCGAGAGTTTTCTCGCATGAGTTCTCCGGTCGTGAGTTCTCGTTCTAAATTGTCTCGTATTTTGCCATGAAAAAACCCGGTCGTAACCGGGCTTAAAATGATTGAGGCCTTATAACGTGGCAACGTTAAGCTGCAAAACCCACTGAAAGACTTAGTGACGCTCTACCGAGGGACGCTCACAGGTCAAAGGGCAAGACGCAAAAACAGATCCATGACTGGGGTTCGCTTGCCCATTGAGCCAGCGCAGCCACTGCACTTCATGGGGATGGATGCCTTTGAGGGTTAGAAGCCCAGCACCAAACAAGATCACCAAAATATTGATAGACAAGATGGCTCCTGCCACGACTAAGACGGCACTTGTGGGCAAAATAGCCTGAAGGGAAATTGCAAACAGAGAGCCGATGGTCGTAATTAAGAAAACCAGTGGAAAACCGACAACCAGCCAACACACCGTTAGAGTGAAAGTCCAGATTAAGAAGCTTCTGGCCGTTCTGACAGCCTGATTTTTAGGTAATTCTTGCACTTGCGCTAATGTCATGCTGAGTCCTCCCGCTGGGTTTAATGGGTTGGTTTAATGGGTTGATTTGAAACTTTAGCCTTGAATCAATTTTTCTTAGTATATGCAAAGGGTTTTAGAAAATGAATGACTCGTTGTTAAAGTTTACATAAGCACTCAGGGATCATTCATTTACCTTGAAGGCTAAAAGATTGGGGATCAAGCAAAGCGTACAGAAAATTTTCAGATTGCCTATGGTAGGCAACTGCTCTGATTTCTAAAGCTAAGTATTGAGTAAAAATACTTAGCTCTCTGGATTCCCTGAATTTCAATGATTTAGCATACAAAACTTAATCAAAATCTCTCACAATTGAATAATGAGCAGTGAACTCTACCAAAGGAATTGGCCTGAAGGATTATTGATACCCAATTTGATAATTGGCTTCTCCTCAGGGCTTTCTAATCTCTTCCTCAGGATTTTGCGCGTTGGTTTTAAGGAAGCGTTTTTAGAATTGGGCTGTAGTTGTAAGGAAGACCTCTCCCATGAACATGACTCATCGCATCTTCAAATCAACGATTCTTGGTGCATTTATGGGTGCATCTGTTGTCGGTATTGGGCTTTTAAGTTCTGTTGCTACGGCGTTGGCTGGGTCTACTATGCCCCCTGGATATACGCTAAGCCAAACGCAGATGAAGGGAAAGTACTGTTATCGCCATAACAATGAAGTGAATCTGTATTGCTATTCATCTAGGCTTACGCCGTCCAAGATGATGCAGCACAACTCCATGATGAAAAAAGACGGAGCAATGATGAAAGGCGATTCCATGATGAAGAAAGATGGAGCAATGATGAAAGGCGATTCCATGATGACAAAAGGCGATTCCATGATGAAAGGTCAGTAGCGATTAGAAATGGGATGGGGGATGGATACGGACTTTGAGTGCGCAGCGATCGCCCTCCACACACTTCATTTCATCTCCTAAAAAATCTACTGCCTTTTTCTTATACAGATATCTTTAATATGAATAAAACGCTGCTGAATAGGCGCAAAATGCTCCTCTATTTAGGCTTGGGCGTAACTGGCGCGGGCGCTGCGACAGCTTATGGCCTACGCCCAAAGGATGCTGTCTTTGCCAATCGTTTGAGCGCACCATCCGCTTCGATGGATTCAGCCCTTGCGGCCTCGCCGCAAAAAACGCTGCCAGAGTTTCAGGGCATTAGTGAATGGCTGAATGCGTCACCTTTGACGATCGCGAGCCTCAAAGGCCAAGTGGTGCTGGTGCAGTTTTGGACGTTTAGCTGCATTAACTGTCAGCGAACGCTGCCTTATATTGTGCGTTGGCACCGACAGTATGCGGCAAAGGGGCTAAAGGTGATTGGGGTACACACCCCTGAATTTGGCTATGAGCGAGACGCCAATAACGTTAAACGCGCCTTACAAAAGAACCAGATTACCTACCCAGTGCCGTTAGACAATGCTTTCAAAACCTGGAGTGCCTACAGAAATCAGTATTGGCCTAACCTCTATCTTGCCGATCGCCAAGGCATATTGCGCTATAGCCATACTGGAGAAGGTGCCTATGACACCACGGAGCAAACCATTCGCCGACTGTTAGGGTAGCGGGATCGATGGCAGCACTCACTCCTTCGATTGGGCTTGCATTTGCAGGCGGAATTTTGACGGTGCTTTCTCCCTGTGTGCTGCCCATTTTGCCGATTGTGGTGGGGCGATCGCTTCAATCCCACCGTCTTGGTCCGGTCGCCTTGGTGGCAGGGTTAGTGGGGGGCTTTGCGGTAGCGGGCAGTCTATTGGGGATTACGGCTCACTGGCTTACGAACTTGACCAATGGGCTGCGAATGTTGGCTGTAGTGGCGCTGCTAATTTTAGGGTTGCTCACGCTGTTTCCTGCTTGGAGCTACCGACTGTTTAGCGCTTTGCCCATCGGTCACTGGGGCGAGTCAAAGCGCGTGGGTTTGACAGGGGAATTTTGGCTAGGCACTCAGCTTGGCCTACTTTGGACGCCCTGTGCTGGCCCTGTTTTGGGCGCAATTTTAGTAATAGCCGCAACAACCAGCCAAATTGCCGGAGCCTTTGGGCTATTGCTGGCCTACGGCGTGGGTGCGGCCTTTCCGCTGCTGGCGATCGCCTATGGAGGTCGTCGTTTGGGTCAATCGTTTCTACGGCTGCGCCCTCATAGTGCGCTGTTGCAGAAGATTGGCGGCGGAATGATTATTGTGGCGGCGATCGCCATTCTCTTCGGCTGGGATATCGAAATTCAGCTCTGGCTTGCACCATTTTTTCCGAGAGTTCCGCTTTAACATAGGGGCTATGGATACACCAAATTCTGTGCGCAAGAAAGGGCGATCGCAGCCCAGTCAGGCATTGCTGGCAAAAACCTTTCACTGGATTAATATTGTCAGCCTGTTTTTGATGCTCAGCAGCGGACTGCAAATTTATAACGCCAATCCAGTCTTTGGGGGAAGAGGCGGCTGGACATTTCCATCTGCTTTTACCTTAGGGGGCTGGCTGGGGGGCGGCAGAAGCTGGCATTTTGCCGTGATGTGGCTTTATTGCATTAACCTGCTGCTCTATGGTCTATATATCGTTCTCACACGCCGTTGGAACCGTCGCTTTGTCGATAGCCAAGATATTAAGGCGCTGCAAAGCAGCCACAACGTTAAGCGCAAAAACTACGCATGGCATCGGCTGGTGTATACCGCCATTATTCCGGTGCTGGTATTGGCGATCATTAGCGGCCTTGCGATGTATAAACCCGCTCAATTTGCTTGGCTCTCAGGTTTATTTGGGAGCTGGCAAATCCTGCGGACGGTTCATTTCATTACCGTCCCTACCGTTTTACTGTTCACGTTCCTTCACTCTATTCTGGCGCTAAAGGTGGGTGGACTTCGCTTGGTTAACTCTATGTTTTTGAGAGGTGCAGGCCGTGTTTGATCAGCAGCTTGCGTCTTATCTACGGCTACAAAATCGTTTATCTCGTCGCCAAATGCTCCAGGGGGCTGGGTTCTCTGGGCTGGGGCTGCTGCTGGGCGGTTGCGGCACTACCCTATTGTCTGAGCCGATTGGGAAGGTGTTTGACCCGCTCAATGCCAGCCTCAATGCGCTGATGCTTAGCAATAAACCCGTGCCGGAGTTCTCTGTCAGCGCCATTGAGCCAGATGAAAAGCTGCTGATTAATACCTTTGATGCAACGCCTCAAATTGACCCAAGCAAGTTTCAGCTCACCATTAATGGCGCGGTTAACAATCCATTGAAGCTAAGCATGGCAGACCTGAAAGCACTGCCCCTTACCTCTATGGTGATTCAGCACGTTTGTGTTGAGGGCTGGGCTGCGATTGTGCATTGGGGTGGGGTGCGGCTATCTGATTTGGTGATGCTGGCAAAACCTAAATCTAACGCTCGGTATGTTTACTTTAAATCTGCCGATGGCTATTACGAAAGCTGGGATCTGGCATCATCGCTGCATCCCCAAACGTTGATGGCCTATCAAAGAAATGGTCGGCCTCTTTCGGTTGATAACGGCGCACCTTTAC
Organism: Thermosynechococcaceae cyanobacterium; assembly: GCA_041752855.1. Lineage (GTDB taxonomy): Bacteria > Cyanobacteriota > Cyanobacteriia > Thermosynechococcales > Thermosynechococcaceae > JAAURS01. The sequence goes on along the minus strand of JBGSVR010000021.1, from coordinate 5,222 downwards.
GGTTGGCTTCTCCGATTAAGTTGGGCTACAAGCAAAGCAAATGGGTAACGCAAATTACCCTGCTTGATAAGCTTATGCCTGCCAAAGGCTACTGGGAAGATCTGGGCTATGAATGGTTTGGGGGGATTTAGTTTCGTTTCTTGCTCTCGAGCTTGATTGCGCACCTGCATCTCTCCTCCAGGCGGGGCATACTAGAAGACGCCGCTACCGTTAGACTGAAACGGCTAGTTTGCACTGCCCCTGCCGAGATGATGTTGTCATGCTTAATTTAGATCTGGTTCAATCGCTTCAGGACATTACAGATCTGAATCAGCTCAAGTCTGAGCTGAATGAACTGCCGCCCATTGACGTGGGCGACTACATTGCAGAACTCAACTCAGACCGACGGGCGATCGTCTTTCGTTTGCTCAACAAAAACCAGGCCACCGAAGTCTTTGAATACCTGCCGCCAGAGGTACAGGCCGAACTTATTGGTTCTCTCCATGATGCCCAAGTGCAGCAGGTGATTGAGTCGATGAGTCCTGATGACCGTGCTGAGCTATTTGATGAGCTGCCAGCGCGAGTCGTGAAACGGCTGTTGAAAGAGCTGAGCTTTAATGAGCGACAGGCAACCTCTACTATTTTGGGCTACGCAGAAGGTACTGCTGGTCGCCTGATGACCACAGAATATGTGCAGATCCGGCAAGGACTGAAAGTCAGCGAGGCTATCCAAAAAATTCGGCTCACAGACCAAGATAAAGAAACCGTTTACTACGCCTACGTTACCGATGACTCCCGTCGCCTCAAGCAAGTGGTGTCCTTGCGGCAGCTTTTATTTTCGATTCAGGATGTCCTGATTAAAGATATTGCCAGCGATCGCGTTCTGCAAGTTTATACAGACACCCCTCAAGAAGAAGTTGCGCAGCTCATGAAGCGCTATGACCTACTGGCGGTGCCTGTGGTAGATCGTGAAGATCGGCTGGTGGGCATTGTCACCATTGATGACGTGGTGGACGTCATTGAAGAAGAAGCCACCGAAGATATTCAAAAACTGGCGGGAATTAGCGGTGACGAACAGGCGCTATCTCCCCCGCTCACTACCCTCCAAAAGCGACTGCCGTGGCTATTGGGAAATTTAGGGCTTTATATTGGGGCAGCCAGTGCGATCGCCCCGTTCCAGTACCTGATTAAAGTCGTACCCGTGCTGGCAGTTATTATGCCCATTATGTCTAACGCCAGCGGCACAGTCGCCATTCAGGCGCTCTCGGTGACGGTGAGAGGATTAGGTGTGGGGGAAGTCACCCCCAAAGAAACGCTGCTGGTCTTACGCAAAGAGCTATTGGCTGGCATCGGCACCGCTATTGCGCTGGGGATCACCGTTACGCTCTTGTCGATGATTTGGGCGACCCCCGTAGAGCGGTGGGTGGGTCTAGTGGCAGGGATGGTGATGGCGCTGAACGTTATTATTGCTGCTAGCCTGGGTACGCTGTTGCCTATGACCTTTAAGCGGATGAATTTAGATCCTGCCCTCATTAGTGGGCCGCTCTTGACAACGATGCTGGACGGCATTGGGTTTTTAACCTTTTTAAGCCTTATTTCCGCCATCCTTAAGGCACAACAGGCAACCTAAGCTTGATTTAATCAGCGGACTGAGCAAAGCTTAGGCGTAGGAATCCTGCTCACCCTCGTGCAAGCCTCAGTTATGAATCCTTTCCTGCTCAGCGCAAACCTCTGCGGTCTTATGCTCACTCTGACGGGCTGTACAAGCGCTGGGAACTCTTTGCCCACGCCCATCACATCTGCTTTACGTCTCACCCCCACGCCCATTGCCTCAGCCGCAAAAGTAAAGCCGCGCCCCAAACCATCAGCCCCCCAGCCTAATCTTTTGGGAATCAACGTAGACTCCCCGAGCGACTATAGCGGCACTCGAATGTTTGCCGATGCCATTAAGCAAAGTCGAGAGTGGCGCAAACCCAATACCGAAACCCCTGCGCCAGTGGATAGCAACGGCTGGCCTCTGCAAGATACGCACCTGACCGTTTGGCAAGGCATTTCACGCATGAATGGTGCCTATCGCCTCTCCTTTGTGGGTCAGGCGGATGTCAGGATTGGCTGCTGCTCTGGCAATGTGCAGTACAAGGTATATAACCCCAGCACCAATACCACCACCGCCACCTTGGTCTATCCCGCAACGGATGCGGGTGGGCTGTTCTTAGTTTTTGAAAATACCAAGCGTACCGCCTCAAGCCCGATTGGGTCTGGTATTACCAACGTTAAATTAATGCGCCCGATTGTAGAGGGAGGGCTTGAGTCTTACCCACCTTCTACGCTGTTTACAACGCCCTACAAAGAAAGCCTACGGCGGTTCAAAGTACTGCGGTTCATGGATTTTTTAGCCACGAACAGCAACCAGCAGCGGCGATGGTCAGAGCGGTTAACGCCCAACTGGTACTCTATGCACCAAAGCGCACCAGGCTATGGCTGGCAGGGCAAAGGAGGGGCTTATGAATATGCGATCGCCCTCTGCAACGAACTCAACGCCGACTGCTGGCTTACGGTACCCGCCCAATCGGATGACGACTACGTGCGCCAACTTGCCGCGCTGATTAAAGCGCAGCTTAACCCTAACCTGAAGCTTTATCTTGAGTACTCGAATGAGCTATGGAACTTTGCCCCCGCCTTTGGGCAATCGAATCAAAATCTGGCTTTGGCAAAGTCTGAAGTTGCGACAGGGAAATCTTCTCTTAACTTTGATGGTGAAAAAAATAGTGGCTATTGGGCGTGGCGGCGCGTGGCTAAACGAGGCGCTGAAATCTCTTTGATCTTCCGGCAGGTGTTTGGCGATGCCGCCATGATGACCCGCATTCGACCTTTGCTTATGACGCAGCTTACTTTTGCCGATGGTCCGTTGTTTCAGGCCGTTTATTTTTTGCAGAACTATTACAACAATTCAGCGCAGGTTGCTGCTCCAAAACCGCCCAAGTATTACTTTTATGGGTTGGGGGGGAGCGCTTACTACAACCCCAAAACGCCAACTTCCCCCGATGCGGTGTTTGCCGACCTCAGCAACAAAGCAGAATGGGCGAAGGTACTTCAGCAAGATGCCAACTACGCCGCAGCCTTTGGCCTCAAGCGCATTGCCTACGAGGGCGGGCCTAGTCTTGAAGGCGGCAGTATTACCGATCAAAACCGTGCCGCCTATCGCAATGACCCGCGCCTTAAAGCCGCAATGGTTCAGGCGCACGATGTCTGGAGTGCTAATGGCGGCGATTTACTCACCTATTTTTCGATTACGGGTGAGTCGCCTTGGGGCTTTGTGCCGGATATTTGGGATGTTACTAATCCTCAAAAAAATCTTAAGTTCCAGGCAATGGATGTGCTGCGGACTCGACCACGGGCGCAAGTGACTTATGGGGTGCGCCTTCCGGCTGTTTTAGAGGCAGCCCAATATAGTGCGCCCCCGAAGGGGCAAGGCTATAACCCTAAGCAGCTTAAGCCTGGGCAGTGGTTAAGCTATACGGTGCGTACCGATGGAGCAGGTGATTTTAAGATTCGGCTAAAGGGCAGCGCTGCTGAAGCCAATAGCAAGGTCGAGATTTGGGCTGATGGAACGCTGGCGGGAGTGGTTAATGTACCTCAGTCGGGCTGGATGCCCAGCGCGAAGGAAACACAGGAGGTGCAGGTGCCGTTTGGGGGGGGGCTACACGGCATTATGATTCGCAGCAAAACGGGAACGGTCAATGTGGAGCAGATTATTGTGAGGTAAAACTATGAAGCTCCTGCTTCTACCAATGTTGTTAAAAAGATAATTTCAATTGAGCTTCCCGTAATCTGAGATCAATGAATAGCCCTCAGCCAAAGGACATTAGCATCGATACGATAAAAATTAGAGCATAAACCCACGGTAGGGCGATCGCCCCAACGGCAACCCCGCTGTAGCCCCACCCATAGGCAACCCAGGCACCCACCCCAGACACCACAAATGCAAACGGCACGAGAAAAGCAGCCACCAATAAAACTTCACGCCAAGGAACTTTCATATTTGCGATGCTGATGATACTTGCTGCGGCAAATAGCCCTCCTGCAAAGGTTCCTAGTACGCAAACTAAAGTATTGATAACTAGGATTTGATGCATTTATGATCTCTACTACAGAATGAAGCCTTGGCAAGATTGGATCATAGATGGTCAGCAATATCTGCAAAAGATTCAGACGTTTGCAGAATCTTGATCTTCACCATGAGGCTTTTTTAGACGAAGACGTCATCAAGACACCTTTGAAATCTGCACAGAAATCATAATAGGCGACATTCTTGATCTAGCCTAGGATAACGTCTGAGCTAACCTGACTTGAGTAGGATCTATTGTTGTGGGCTTAGAATGAACGAAGGCATTGGAGATCAGAGTCTGATGGAAGTTTTAAAGCTCAAGACAACGATTGACGAGTCAGGGTATCTCAATCTAAAGATTCCAACACATTTGGCTGCGGGGGATGTAGAGGTTGTCGTCGTTGTAACGTCAGGGGCTTCCTCAGAAGAAAATCTGATGAAATACGATTTCTCGGATCTGGTAGGAAGTTTGAGTTGGCAAGGGGATCCAGTTAAGACACAAAGATTGCTCCGAGATGAATGGGAATAACCGCTACTTGCTCGATACAAATGCAATTGTGGCTCTATTACAAGGCAATACAATACTCAGTCAATTGCTACGTACGGCTGATTGGATAGGCATTTCTGTGATCAGCCAAATTGAGTTTCTGGCATTTTCTGGACTGACACGAGATGACTGTGATTTATTCAGCCAGTTTCTGCAACGGGTGTCAGTGATTGGACTAGAAGCTGATGATGAGGAGCTAATTGCAAAAATTATTGAAGTTCGTCAGCAATATCGACTGAAACTGCCGGATGTGGTGATCGCGGCGATGGCAATTCAGAATGCAGCAATTTTGGTGACTGCTGACCGCGAATTTTCTAAGGTGCCTGTCCTAAATGTGATGAGTTGGTAAGGCGAGGCGCAAATCAGGCATCCCCCATCAGTTGCAGCGAGGCTCCGGTGACTCGGCAAATCCGCCAGTCGGGGAGAACCTCTGCGCCCATCCTGCGGTAAAAGGCGATCGCCGTTTCATTCCAGTCCAGCACGCTCCACTCGAGCCGACCATAGCCGCGATCTTGGGCAATCTGAGCCACGGCTTTGAGTAATGCCTTGCCAATCCCCTTGCCTCGATAGGCTTCTTGCACAAACAAA
>JBGSVR010000020.1:0-3969 GCA_041752855.1 Thermosynechococcaceae cyanobacterium | reverse complement strand
TGGGGCTGGATGTCGGCACGGGTGAATTCGGTATAGTCCCAGATTTCGCCACCCGCTCTACGGAGCTTTTCGCCACAGACTTGCAAAAGCTTAGCTGAATTGACGGCAATGTTTAGCACCGTCGGCGTATGGAGAATTGCGGCCTTGGCCTGGGGGGGGTTATTGGCATCAAAAAACTTATGAAACCCGTCTACATATTCACGCGCAATCAGGTCTTCAAACTCAGCGGCGGTAAATAACCCCAAATCAATTAAGTTTTGGAATTCAGCTCGCGAGATATTCCATTCTCGATGCATTCGTCCAAAGGGGAGCCGCTCTATGAGCAGTACACGATAGCCCAACTGTGCCATCACCGCCGCATGAATCACCCCAAGGGCACCGCCTAGATAGATTAGGTCATAGGTAGGCAGGTCATCGGCATTGGCAGCGTCGCCTTGAAAAATGACCTGACTAGGCTGCTGAGGAGACTGCACGTTATTGCGCCAGCGCTGCTCCCACCAATACACGCGCATTAAATCAGCTTCACCTTTAGGCATTTGCTGAAAGTATTTGACGGTTAGGGGGTATTGCTGAGCTAAGCCTTCAAAAATAGAGGTTTGGGTGAGATCGATTTGAGGCGGTGCTGGATATTGGAGCGGAAACGCTTTGGTTAAATCTTGCTGAAGTTTTTTAAGAAATGTTGACTCGTTACGGGGAGAGGACTTGCTCCACCGGAATACTTTGAGGTAGGTGGTACGCTGTACAGACCAAACAAAAATAGACCACTCTGCTTCTGGCAAATGCTTTACACAGCAGCCTTCTGCGGTACTAACTTTTGTGCCCAGCGCTGGCTGAAAGTTTTTCTGGAGCCAAATTTTGACGCGATGGGTATCAGGTGTAGGGACTTCGGTGTAAAAAATTTCTTGCATTTTGATCGCGCCGGAGGGGAAGCGTTAAAAATAGGTTAAACTGCCGAGTGCAGTTCTTATGAAGATGACGCAGAATTTTTACATCAAGGGGGGAATAATGGATCATCCTAGCGCTTTGGAGACCCGCAGCGGTAGCCAAAGCCCAATTACAGAAGAGCTGATTGCTGCGACGATCGCAGGGTTGGTGAGCGGTGCCTATGCTGAAGGGCAATCTTTAGATGATTTAACTCGCCTCGTTTTGGCAGATGACCCTGAGTTAGATCAGATGACGCGTCAATGGCTCAGTGAAATTGTGACTGAAGCTTGGCAAGATTTATCGCCAGAGTCTGAGTGGCTAGAAGCAGCTTAAGTTTTAAGTGATCAAGGCGCCCATACCCCTAAATGGATATTCTTCAAGGCTAGGGGTTTTGGCTGTGCCCTGAAGTAAAATACCAAAGCCGCCTAAGCCTAGCGGATTGATGAGCGCATGGAGTGCTTCTCGTCGTCGCAGAATGTCCATGAAGTTGATGGCTGAAGCTGCGTTGAGATTAAGGCGATCGCCCAGTCCCAGCGCCATCAAAAATAGCCCTTGCTGCACATAGGAAATAGTCTGAAGCCCCAAGATTTTGCCCTGCTGTTCTAACGCCGTAAAATTAACGTGAGCAGTGATGTCTTGCTGCCCCACTGACCAGTAAGGGTCTTCGTGGTGTGCCTGTTGGTAATAGCACTGGAGCGTACCTTGACGGCGCTGGGGGCTGTAGTATTGGACGGCGGTGTAGCCATAGTCGATGGTTAAAACGTAGCCGTGGCAAAGCTTTTGAGAAACGGTGGTGAGCCAATCTAAGGCGGCTAAGTTGATTTCGCTGCGGTAGCCTTCAGGATAGGCGGCTATGTCCACGTTCAGGTCTACTAGGTATTGCTGGAGTGCTGATGTGGAAGGCTCGGCAACAACTTCTGTAAATTGGATTGGATCTGAAGCAGCGCCCCTAACGTCTGCTGTTACAAAAACTTCTTGTAACCGCCCCGACTGGATTTCAACACGATGCACTGGGAATGCATCCACTAGCTCGTTAGAAAAAAAGCATCCTGTAATGCTCTGATTGGGGATATCTTCCCAGGTTTTCCAGGTGATTTTATAGTCTGCTGCGAAGGCTTTGAGTTTATGCTGCTGCTCGGCAATTAAAACAGACGCTTTTTCGATGATGATGTATTCCAATGCATCCCAGAAGGCGGCATAGTCTGGGTTAGAGGATGAGTGGGGGGGTAGTGTGGCGCGATCGCACAAATAGCCCAGCACATCAGCGGCAATTAGTCCCTGACCTGCCCCCATTTCAACAATCTGAAAAACACTAGGACGCTTTAGAGAAATCCACAAATCTAAAAACTGCTCTGCCAGCAGTTCACCAAAATCTGCGCCCAAGTGAGGAGAGGTCACAAAATCTCCCCCTGCCCCAATTTTTTGACGCTGGGCTGAGTAATAGCCTAGCTGTGGTTCGTACAGTGCCCATTCCATGAAGGTTGCAAACGTAATACGCTGCTGAGGCGTTTCAGCCATACGAGCAGCAATGCAACACCGCAATGAAGTGTCATCAATATTGGCTGTTGATTGAGCTGGCTGAGATTGAGTCATGCCAATGGAAGAAGAGGTGCTTATCCATTCTGCATGAAAGTGCAGGCAGAAAAATGGATAAGGCTCAAGATGGATTGCTCAGCCACACTGCCACAACAGTTCCTGTCCCAGATTTTGTGGGAACTAGATTGAGATAAAAAGGTTTAGCCGTTCCTTTTTTGATTTCGTACAGTAGCCCGCCCCCATAACCTGCCGCAATGGGCGTCGCTTTGTAATCGAGCTGCTCTAGGCTTGAGCTGAAATAGCTTGAAAAAAGCTGGTCAGGGGTTTGATCTGAAACTAGCTTAAGGGTGTCAATTTCAGGATTTGCTGTGGGGTTCGTTTCAAACCCTTGGGCATCTTCACCGCCTAAATCTGTGAAGAACGCTGTAGGGGTCGTAAGTTGATCGGGCGTAACACTGCCCTCATTTCCAGCACTGGTAGATGGAAGTTGGCCTAAGATAGCCTTTGTGAAGTCTTCTGGAACCTGGACGGCATTTTTTAAATCAGCAAGTGCCAATGCATTGGGTGCAAGGACATAAACGGTGGTGCTGCCATCCACTAAAACATTTAAAAACTGACTGGTGCCCTGCTTCTCAATTTGATAAACCTTTCGACTTGCTTCAGTAATAGTTGGCTTAATAGAAAACTTTTTGAGAGGTAACTGCTTCTCAAAAAACTGAGTCACGTCACTTAAGGGCTTTTGGGTATCGAAGCAAGAGGGAAGTCCCGAACAGCCAGGGATCGCATTGGGAAAGTTAGGGAAATCGCTCATGGGGTCACTGCCAGCAGAACCCAGTTTCTCCGGCGTTAATAAGGGTTTTTGAGACGGCACGTCGCGGGGCGATTTTTCTCCAGGTGCTGGGGCTTCAGTTTTCTTGACTAAGCCACGCACCACTAATCCCTTGGGGGGAATGACTGCCAAGGCTGATTTTCTAATAATTGTGCGCTTAATAACCCGCTTAGGCACCTTGAGGGTTGGCAGCGCACTCACTTTAACGGTTTTGGGTTTGGGTGCAACAACCTTGGGTGGTGGCTCTGGGAGTGGCGTGAGCAAAACAAACGCATGAATACCAATAGAAGCCAGCAACATCGGCTTCATGAAGGGACGAAGCGCAGGCGGAAAGCTGATGTTTTTGAACGTTAGGAATTTTGGAAGAGACAGCGTACGAGCCATAGTTTCAAGCAAGGAAATAACGAAAAAAATATTTAACCGAATCGCTGTCTTGATACTTTATAGCACTCTATATTCTTTAAGACTGACTACTCAGCACAGACCTTTAGTAGTGATTAAGCTTCTATAAAAAACAACCATACCAAGCTTTTAGGTCGTCATATAGCAGTCCTAAATCAGTTGTAAAATATTTAGAATCTATCATAGCTCTAGAGTCTGTTGACACTTATGGAAGACATATCTGAGGATCAGAGTAATAACTCAGAACCGAAACCTATAGATGAGCTACGGGATTTTAT
>JBGSVR010000019.1:0-3587 GCA_041752855.1 Thermosynechococcaceae cyanobacterium | reverse complement strand
GCTCCTGCACTGTCGGCATCATTTTGATCTCTTCCACAGCTTTTTCATTAGCGAAACCGGATTTTTAACCACGCTTCTTGCTAAAGAACAGGGCGTGCCCGTGGTCAGCAGCATTCGCGGCAGCGACCTGCACAAGCATATTTTTGGGGCAAAACTCCACAGTCAGCTTATCTGGACGCTCGAAAATTCAGACTGGACGACCTATGTGAGCCAAGACCTCCAGACCCGCGCTCAGGTATTGACCCCTGCCGTCACCCACCGCTCCTCGGTCTTTTGGAACTCTATTGTGCCCATTGACTTTACGGATTTGCCTACCCCAGCTCTAACCGAAAACCTACGGGGCGTGGTGATTGGTTCCGTGGGGCGCTTTCGAGATAAAAAAGGGATTGAGTACCTTCTTGAAGCCTGCCGATCGCTTCAAGACAAACTGGAGTTTACCCTACTGTTTGTGGGAGACTACGCCCTGCGCGAGAAGGACTACTGGCTACAGCAAATGGCAGATAGCGGGTTGGGCGATCGCCTGATCGTCACGGGTCTAGTAGACCACACCACCGCGCTGTCTTACCTGCCGCACCTGGATATTTTTGCGATTCCGTCGCTCCATGATGGCTGCCCCAACGCCATGCTGGAAGCCATGCTGGCGAAACGCGCCATTATTGGTACCACTGTAGATGCGATCGGCGATATTTTAGACCACGAAACCGATGGGCTGCTGGTGCCGCCAATGGATGCTGAAAGCCTTGCGGACGCTATTTTACAGCTTGCGCGATCGCCAGAATTACGCCAAAACCTAGGACAAGCCGCCTACCAAAAAGTTACTCAGCAGCTTGCCCCAGCCGTGGAGCAGCGCAACTGGCAGCAGGTCTATGAGCGAGTGTTGAACCCCTCAAGCCTTGATTCTTCCAACGGTGTGTCCCCTTCTGTTCGTGACTTTGAGTTCGTCAGCTAAAGGCTCCAATCAGCAAACTATTCAGCGTTATTTCGGAGGTTATCTCTATGAATTCTCCTCAAGTGACCCTCGTGGTTTCGCCACGGGAGCGGTTTAGCTACAGCCGCGAATCTCTCGACAGCATCTATGCCCATACAGATACGCCTTTTGATCTGATTTATGTGGATGGTAATTCCCCCACAAATGTTCAGTGTTATCTAGCAAAGCAATCGCAAGCCAAGGGCTTTACGCTGATCCGCACGGAGCAGTATCTGTCGCCTAATCAGGCGCGGAATTTGGCGATCGCCCAGGTCAAAACGCCCTATGTCGTCTTTGTGGACAATGACATCGCAGTGACATCGGGCTGGCTGAACCAACTGTTGCAGTGTGCCCAAAAGACGGATGCTGCCGTAGTTTGTCCCCTCACCTGTATTGGTCAACCGCTTCACCAAACCATTCATCTAGCGGGGGGTGAGGCGCATATTGAAACCTTCCAAAAGCCAGGGAAAACCAAAACTAAGCGGCGCGTCCACGAAAAGCACTACTTTGTGAATCGCCCCGTGGCAGAGGTGCAGGATCAGCTCCAGCTCCAGCAGTGCGAGTTTGCCGAGTTTCACTGTATGCTCGTGCGTACCGATATTTTTGACCAGATTGGCCTACTCGACGAAGCCCTGCTCAGCACCCGCGAGCATATCGACTTTTGCATGGCGGTAGCAAACGCAGGCGGCAAAATTTACTGTGAGCCTGCCTCAGTGGTGACCTACGTGCCTGGGGGGCTGGAATGGTCTGACCTACCCTATTTTATGCTGCGCTGGAGCGATGCTTGGGAGCTAGCGAGCCTAGAGCATTTCCGTCAAAAGTGGAACGTCACGGAAGACAAATACTTCCAAAAGCGCTACAGCCGTTTGGGACAGCGCCGCCATCAGGGGTATGTACGCCCCTTTGTGCGCCGCCTCAGCTTTGGGCAGCGTCCGCCTTGGCTAGAGCAGTTGCTCATTGCCGCCGATCGCCGCATCAATCGCTATTTAAGCGATCGCTACAGCCCATCCGTTTAGTTGCTGGGAGTACCATCATGGGTCGTCGTCCCAAAAAACTAAAAGAAGCGCTGCCCGGTCTGGGACGCTTAGTTCGCCGCTTTTGGCCGCAAATTCAAAAGCAGAGCGGTCTGCTGATCTTTTCCTGCGGGGCGCTGCTACTAGAGACAGCCCTGCGGCTGCTGGAGCCTTGGCCCCTCAAGTTTATGTTTGACAACATTTTGCTCAAAGGGTTTCAGCCCGCTCCGGTTCCGGTGTTGGGGCAAATCTCTGCCGTCACGCTGCTGTCTTTACTCTGTCTGGGGCTGGTGGCGGTGGCGATCTTGCGGGGCGCAATGGCCTACTTCAGCACCGTGGGGATGGCGATCGCCGCCACCCACGTCATGACCGAAATTCGCGGGAATTTGTACAGCCACCTCCAGCGGCTACCCCTGGCCTTTCACAGCAAAGCCAAAAGCGGCGACCTCATTACCCGCGTCACCTACGACATTGAGCGGCTGCGGGAAGCCACCGTAACCGCCGCCCTACCCCTCGTGACCAATCTGCTCACTCTGTTTGGGATGCTGGGGGTGATGGTCTGGATGAACCTAGAGCTGGCGCTAATTGCGATCGCCGTCTTTCCGCTGTTTATCGTGGCCTCAATTTACACCACCCAGCGCATCCAGACCGTGGCTCGTACCCAGCGCAAGCGCGAGGGCGCAATGGCGGCTAAGGCGGCAGAAGCCATTGGCGCTATCAAAGTGGTACAGACCCTCTCTCTGCAAACCATGCTAGAGGGTGCCTTTGCCAAGCAGAACAAAAAGAGCCTCAAGGAAGGTGCCCAAACCCAAAAGCTCTCGGCAGGGCTAGAGCGCACCGTGGAAATACTGGTGGCGATCGCCACATCCCTCATTCTTTGGCGCGGCGTACAGCTTGTGATGCAAAACGTCGTCACCCCTGGCGATTTGCTGGTGTTTATCACCTATCTCAAAACCGCCTTTAAGCCCCTGCGGCAACTTGCCAAATATACGGCACAAATTGCCAAAGCCACCGCCTCCGGTGAGCGTATTGTGGACTTATTAGATACCGTCCCCACCATCCGCGATCTGCGAGGCGCAAGGCCAGCCAGCCCCTTTGAAGGCGCGGTCAGCTTCAATAACGTGAGCTTTGCCTACGACGCAGGAACCGCCGCCACGCTTCGGCAGATCAGCTTTACCGTCGAGCCTGGACAGCAGGTGGCTTTAGTAGGGCCATCAGGGGGCGGTAAGTCGAGCCTGGTTAGCTTACTGCTGCGGTTTTACGACCCCCTCGAAGGCCAAATTTTAATCGACGGGCACGACCTGCGGGAATATACCCTAGACTCTCTGCGGCAGCAGATCAGCATGGTGCTGCAAGAGAGCGTGCTGTTTGCCGTGAGCGTGCGAGACAACATTGCCTATGGCTGTCTAGAAGCCACCGATGCCGAAATCGAAGCTGCCGCACGTCTTGCCAACGCCCACGACTTTATCCAAGCCTTACCCCAGGGCTACGACACCATCTTAGGAGAGCGCGGTGCCACCCTCTCCGGCGGTCAGCGCCAGCGCATTGCGATCGCCCGTGCCGCCGTGCGGCGATCGCCCATCGTGATTTTGGACGAACCCACCACG
>JBGSVR010000018.1:0-6942 GCA_041752855.1 Thermosynechococcaceae cyanobacterium | reverse complement strand
GCTTTATTCCATCCCAGATGGGGTTGGAGGGCTTTCCTTAATTCGCTATATTGACTCATGGGGTTTCTCATGGATTTCGTAATTCTGATGAAACCCCATCCTCACAACATTTTCAAGCTTTTTGTCCTGTACTTAGGATTTTTATGATTGATATCAAGACAGATCAATGTCTGATTCATATAAACTAGGCAAAATCTTAGCATATTATTTTGTCAAAAATGGTAAGCCTAAATACAATTAGTTTTTGTTGAAACTCTATTTGTGAGGTATGGAGCTAGCGTTGAATCTACATGAACCCATTGTGATTTAAAGGTTATAGAGATATAAATTGTTTTCTTTGTGGAGCAGAAATTATTCTCTTGCAGAATAGAAATACAAGATTTATGCTGAACTAATGTGAATATTAAATTTAAGTTTTCACTGTTTGGTCTGAAGCATCTGATTTGACGTTAAATAGACTCCCATAGGCGAGGGCGGGGCGTGTCTTGAAGCCGATCGTGGGTGTCAAACAGCAGTGCCGGAATGGATAAATTGGAGGGGCAGCGGGGCAGGCAGTCGCCACACTCAGTGCATTTATCGACCTTGCGTCCAGGGAACCAGTGGCCTGCGTTCTCAAACATGCGGTAGCGATAGCGTCCAAAGTCTGTCATGTCGTAGGCTACCGCTAAATTTCGCAGCCGCAGCACTTCTGGGATATTAATATTTTCAGGGCAGGGTAGACAGGCGCTGCACTGATGACACTGATCGGCTTGGAGCGTTTGGATCGCGTGAGTTTTGAGTCGTTTTAAGATTTCTTGCTCAAGATCTGTAAGGGGGGTGGTTTGGTCGGCGATCGCCAAAGGCCAGTCCAACTCTTCTGGTACTGCCGCCCCAACGCTCAGGGTCGTTACAGCAGGCTGACTGAGCAAAAACCTGGCATTAAAGTGGAGCGGATCGAGCGGCGCACAGAGATCCTTTAGGGTTTGGGGTGGCGTATAGAGCATTCCGCCTTTATCGGCAGGGGAAATAATAAACACGCCTATGTCTTTTTGATGCGCTAAGGCAACGGCTGGAGCATTGCGCTGAAAGAACAGGCTGTAGTGCAGGTTTATAAATTCAAATAGGTTGCTCTCAATGGTAGCCAGAATAATCTCTAGGGGTGCATGGGTAGAGAACCCAACGTGCTTAATTTTTCCAGCAGCAACTGCATCTCGAACCGCAGCCATGCATCCCGTTGGGTTTTGAACCCATGCTAGATGCTCCGCTGTGTTGATGCCGTGGATGGCAAGACAGTCTACAGACTCAAGCTGTAGCCGTGAAAGCGATCGCCCAATTGCCTCTGCCATGCTGGCTGCATCCGGCTTAGGCGAAATCTTAGTCGTAATAATCAGGTTTTCTCGTGCAGCGCCAATCCCTTGCTTCAGGGCGTTGCCCAGATACACTTCGCTTTGACCGTAGCCTTGAGCGGTTTCAACGTGGTTAATGCCTAGGGCGATCGCTCGTTCCAGTGTCGCCTGCGCATTAGGTGCTGAGGCGAGATAGCGCATCGTCCCCAGGGTAAACACCGATAGGGAGAGATTGGTTTTGCCAAAGCGGCGATACTGCATTATCCCAAGCTAGAGGGTTCGCCGCCGCTACCACCAGAGCTTTGGGCAAAATCTTCAGGGCGAATGTTGTTTAAGAAATTGCGGAAGGCGGTGCGTTCTTCTTCATCGGCCTCTTGATCGACGGGGATAGAGGCATCCGCTACTACCTCTTCCATCACCCAAATCGGCGTATTGAGGCGCAGAGCCAGGGCGATCGCATCACTGGGGCGAGCGTCTACGCGATGGGTGGTTTCTCCCTGCTTGAGCGTCAGTACCGCATAGAACGTGTTGTCTTCGAGGGAATGAATAATGATGCGCTCTAGAGAAACGCCAAGGGTTGTCAGACAGTTCCCCAGCAGGTCGTGGGTCATAGGTCTGGGCGGGGACTGGTTCTCGAGGACGCTCAGAATGGCTCTGGCCTCGTTTTGACCAATCCAGATTGGTAACGCGCGACGCTCCGTCGAATCTTTAAGCAGCACAATTGGAACGCGGGTGGTTGCGTCTAGGGCAATGCCTGCAACATTCATCTCAATCATGCGCGATGCCTCACAGAATGCGGGTTTCAAACAGGGCAATGCGATGACACAATCGGTCTAGTCGCAACGTTACACAGGCAATGAGCTGAATCTATCTTCAGAATACTGAATTTTAAGGGAGATGGATCGCTTAGCTTTTGTGATAATGAATCTATTACTAGCCTAACGAACTCGCCAGATAGTTTACATCCGCAAAACTACGGAAAGTAGGCTACATACATTCACATTCAGATACTCCTATTAGATATTTAGATTGTGTTTACAGGTTTAATTCAGGCATCTGGGTCGCTTCAGTCATTGAGTCCGCGTCAGCTATTGGTGCGCTGCCCCCATAAAGCCTTTGTGAGTGCGCTTGCTATTGGGGACAGCGTGGCGGTGGATGGTTCCTGTCTTACGGTCGAAACGCTTGAAGACAGAGGATTTGTGGTAACAATTTCTCCAGAAACACTGCGGCGAACGACCTTAGAGAAAACGATTGATACCGATTGGGTCGTTAATTTGGAGCCAGCGCTGCGGGTGGGCGATCGCCTGGGCGGTCACTTTGTCTCGGGGCACGTTGACGGCATCGGTCACGTCAAAGCCTTTGGGCAAAGTGCAGAATCTTGGGAAATGCACTTTACCGTTTCGCCTGAGCTAGGGCGCTATATTTTGTCTAAGGGCAGTGTTGCCATTAATGGGGTGAGCTTAACCGTTGCCGACTGCAATACCGATGGCACCCAGTTTATGATTGCGGTGATTCCCCATAGCTTTGCCAATACTAATTTGCAGTATCTTGCCTCGGGTCACGCAGTCAATATTGAAACGGATATGCTGGGCAAATATGTAGCAAAGCTATTGCAGTACCCCGCGAGTCACCAGACTGAAGCTGAAATTACGCCAGACTTTTTAGCGGAACATGGATTTGTCTAAGCCAAAAGACCCGAAAGAGAATAGCCCCCTTTACGAAACCATTTATGCAATGGTGCGGCAAATTCCGGCAGGGCAGGTGGCAACCTATGGTCAAATTGCAGACCTGGTGGGTCTATACGGACGCGCGCGCGTGATTGGCTATGCGCTATTTCGAGCAGCCGCGCCAGAGTCTGAGATTCCTTGGCAGCGGGTAATTAATGCGAAGGGAATGGTGTCGAAGTCGCCTATGCGTGAAGGCAGCGACGAACTCCAGCGAATTTTGCTAGAGCAAGAAGGCATTGTTTTTGATGCTCAAGAACGAATCGATCTCAAGAAATATCAATGGAGTCTGCCCCAATAAAATCTAGTCTTTTGTTTCTAACGGCAGAGACTCTCCTCGAATTGCATAGTCTAAGAGCTGCATCGGGTGAAAGACAGGGGTGGTTTTCTCCTGAAGCCTGAGATGCTTGCGTAACTGCACCGTGCAGCCCACGTTTGCCGACACAATGACCTGGGCTTTGGTATTGGTCAGGTTTTGCACCTTTTGGGTGCCTAGCTCATCGCCTACTTCGGGCTGCAAAATGTTGTATACTCCTGCACTGCCGCAGCAAAGCGCCGCATCGACGGGTTCTCGCAACTTCACGTTGGGGATTTTTTTGAGCAGACGACGGGGCTGTGCCTGAATTTTTTGTCCGTGGAGCATATGGCAGGCATCTTGGTAAACCAAGCTCAAGGGCGTTGAACCCTGAAGGGGAGAAAGCTCTGTGGTTAAGCCCACTTCGTCTAAAAATTCTTGGACATCGCGGACTTTATGGGCAAAGGCTTGGGCGCGATCGCAATACGCCCCATCATCCTTCAGCAGCACCCCATACTCCTTGAGGGTATGCCCACAGCCCGAGGCATTGACTAAAATTGCGTCGAGGTTCTCGAAGTCAAACTGGTCAATCAGATCACGCGCCATTGTTTTGGCCTGGTCTTCTTGGCCTTGGTGATGGGCAAGTGCCGCACAGCAGCCCTGCTCTGGCGGAATGATCACCTCGCAGCCATTTGCCGTCAGCACTCGCACCGTTGCGTCATTCACCTCTGGCAGAAAAATTCGCTGGACGCAGCCTAACAGCATCCCGACACGGTAACGCTGGGTGCCTTGAGCTGGAATCACGGCGGGTAGATTATCGTGAAAACTGGCTTCGGTTAGCGGCGGTAAGACCGACTCCATTGCGGCAATATTTTTAGGCAAAATCTTCTTGAACAGCGGATTGCGCCGTACCCAGCTTTCCAAGCCTAGGCGCTGATAGACCAGTAAAGGCCGCAGCAGTAGCCGTAAACGCTGCGGATAGGGAAAAATCGCAAAAATGAGCTTCCGTAATGCCTGTTCTGGCAGACTGCGACTGTAGTTGCGCTCAATCTGAGGACGCATGTCTGAAATCAGCTTGTCGTACTCTACCCCAGATGGGCAGGTGGTCACACAGGCTAAGCAGCCCAGGCAAGAGTCAAAGTGCTGCACCGTGGCCTTGGTGAGGGTGGTTTTACCCACGCTAATGTCATGCATCATATAGATGCGGCCTCTAGGGGAGTCGGTTTCTTTGCCGATGACGCGGTAGCTGGGGCAGGTTGCAAGGCAAAATCCGCAATGCACACAGGTATCCATCAGTTTGATATCGGGTGTATTCTCAGCGTCAAAGGGCTGTCCTATGGGTGCAGCCTCTATGGGTGTGATATTCAATTCCGGTACAGCCATCAAAGTCCACCCACAAAACGACCCGAATTAAGTCCCCCTTGGGGATCAAAGCGCTCTTTTAGTTTACGCATGGCGGCTAAGGCATTGCCAGAATAGCCCCAAACATCAACGGCTTTCTTGATGGCAAAGGGTGCTTCTAATAAAGATAAATAGCCTTCTGACTGCGAAAGAAAAGTTCTTAACTCGCCCAACAAACTTCGACAGGCTAGCTCTGTGCCCGTCAGTTTTAGCTGCCCTACGCCGCTGCCTGCATGGATTCGTGCCTGAAGTTTTACGTCCGTTTGAGCTGCTTTCTGCTGAAATTCGGCGAGGCTTGCTGCCGCTAATGCTGGCACAATGCCAATCTGACACAGCACGGTGTCGGGTTCGGTTGATTCACGAAGGTTAGCGGCAGCGGTAGCCCACCACTGGGCATCATCACCGTCTGAAATAACCTCGGCTTTGAGCGACATCTCCTCAGCCATTTTGTAAACTCGCTCGGTTTGAGCCAAAACGCTTTCTTTCAAACTTTGAAACCGCAGCGCTAAGGTAAGGTCTGCTGAGGCTTCTTCTAACCCTGTCCAAATATCAAAGGCGGTAGGGGTAAGGGTAGACTGCATGAGGTCTTGGGTAAGTGTAGCGATCGCATCCACCCCACCCCTCACCAATACCGTGCCAGAGCGTTCTGGCAGCGGGTAAGCCCGTAACGTCATCTCGGTGACAATGCCTAGCGTCCCAAAGGAGCCAGCAAACAGCTTCATCAGGTCATAGCCCGCCACGTTTTTAACCACGCGCCCGCCTGCCTTGGCAATTTGACCATCGGCGCGCACAAAGGTTAGCCCCAAGCACAAATCTCGCACCCCGCCGTAGCGGTGACGTAAAGATCCCGCATCTCTGGTTGCTAAAATGCCGCCTAGGGTCGCCTGAGCAGGGTAAACCGGATCGAGGGGAATCCACTGGTTGTGCTTTGCTAGTAAGGTTTGCAGTGTGGCAAAGGTCATCCCCGCCTGGGCGGTGACGGTCATATCGCCAACAGCATGATCTATCAGGTCATTTAATTTATGGGTGCTGACGAGTAAATCAATCTTTTTAGCAGGGATGCCCCAGCCTAACTTTGTGCCTTGACCTGTGATGAGCGATCGCCACTGAGATTGATAGGCCAAGGTCATCACAGCCGATAAATCTTTGACCGTTTCGGGTGAAACCAACAGAAGTGAAGACGCTTCCCCGATGTAGGCATGAGAGAAGGCAGTCTGCCATGCTGGAGTCCAGCTATCATAGGAAGCGATTTGGTCTGAGGGTAGGATAGCGGCTAAAGATTGGGCGATCGCTTCAGGAGACAATGGGACTTTACTCCGTATCTTTACAATGGAGTGGTGGCGGTTACATCAGCGCCAGGTTCCTTTAACCCTAATATAGATTTGGACAAGGTAGCGGTGGTACAGCCATCATTTTTAGCGAGTTGGGAGACGTTATCCATGCCTCAATTTTTAATCACTTGGCTGATTACGGCGGTTTCGCTACTGATTACGGCTCACTTTATCCCTGGGTTTGAGCTGAGAGGGGTTGAGGCAGCGGCGATCGCAGCGGTAATCGTTGGGCTAGTCAATGCGATCGTGCGGCCTATTTTGTTTTGGCTCACGCTGCCGATTACAATTTTGACCCTTGGGCTATTTACCTTTGTCCTCAATGCAATCACAATCTGGATTGCCAGCGGTTTGACCCCTGGGTTTAGAATTGATGGGTTTATCCCTGCGTTGATTGGCTCTCTGGTGCTGTCGGTTGTCTCTGGATTGCTGAATGCAATATTTGACCGCTCAGCATAAAAGCAAAAAATTCTTTTAACCTACGATCAAAATCTGGATGAATAATCCGCCTCCGCCCGCTTCTCCAAACTCAGAAGATGCGCTTAACTCAGAAATTAAAGAAGATGCTTCTTTAGCCCTAGCGCCGCTCTATCGCTCTAAAACATTGACTTCCCTCAATGGTCTAGGGTCGGGAACATGGTCACTGTTAACGAGCGCAGCCGCAGCAGCCGTCGTACTAGGCGTTGCGCTATTTCTCCATCTGCCTTGGCTCGGCATTCCGGCTGCGCTGGTGGCGATCGCCCTTGCCATTCGCGTACTCTGGCCTGTCCTGGTTGCCGCCGTTAATGAATGGATTCCCCGTCCCCTTCAAATGATTATTGCGGCGGGGGCAATTACGCTATTTAGCATCATTGGGCTGCTTCGGTTTA
>JBGSVR010000017.1:0-13183 GCA_041752855.1 Thermosynechococcaceae cyanobacterium | reverse complement strand
TGTTGCCTGGAGATGGGACTGAGCTGACGAAGGGCGTAGAAGAAACGATCGCTCACACAACCTCACGACAGCAGATAGATCAGGAAATGGTGCTTGCTACCTGGCAAGGCTTTGAGGCTCTTTAGGAACCTCGAAGGAGTAGTCAAAACGAACTCATTTTTGGGCTTATGAGAAAAACAGGCGAATCCATCATCGCTCGGATACCTGAAGAACACCTCAAACCCTTGCTGCATATGAGGCACCATTTCTAGATCTATCTGCACGACAGAAGCGCAGAAACCATGCCAATTGAACTCAGGCACACAACCAGAAATGAACTGAATCCAAAAACTGGAAACCGCTGGCAGGGTCTAAATGACAGGTTAGGCTGAACGAGAAATATCAACGGTCTCTAGTTGATTGAGACAGTACGGAAGCTGCAAGGGATTTTGTATCAGCACTATATTTCGGACTCTGAAGCACACGAGATGCGATCGTTTGGAGATCTACGCCAGTTTGCTTGGCGGATTTCGTCTGAGAGAGAACCGAAGCCGCTAGTTTCTTGGCTATCTGCGAAGCCTTTGGATCATTCATGGTCGATGCGGCCAGATTGGCCATCTCTGGTGAGGACTGATTTGTATTCCTGGACATTTTCGATCCTCCTGAAGACTCCTGGGTGAAGCCGAACGTCGCTGAATTGAGCGGTGGCTAGAAAAAAAACCTTACCAGGGTGTCCCATCAATCCGCTCTAATGAACAGTTCGACCAGTCCGTAGAGAGACATCAACGATTGATACTATTTTACCGCCAGCGCGATGTATTTTGGTTGCTTCATGATGCTGATCGCTCACCCCCTAAGCACGAATGCCTCATACCCAATACTGAAACCAGCACACGCCTGTAATCCTCAAGCCCTCACCACCAACAGCTCATCCCACGTCGTTGTCCATCGCTGCGATCGCCTCTCCTGCTTCATCCCCCAGCTCTTCTTCAGCCCTGCTGAAGCATACTGCACTGTTCTGGCTCCAAACTGACGGTTAAGATTGTCGAGGGTCTGCATCAACAATTTTGAGCGCTCCGTATCTCGTTGCTCAAACAAATGCCCCTGCACTAGCGTTTCCGGCTGAAGCTCCAACAGCAGCACTCCGGCTTTGCTGAAGGCATGACCAGGGCGATAGATGGCCTCAGCCTCATGCATTGCAAAAAACAGTAGTTCGGCGGTATCTTGGGGTGCTACAGGCAGCGATATCGTGACCCCGTTGCTGTAGTAGTTGTCGCGGAATAGACTCGTATGAGCCAAGACCTGAAGCACGTTTGCCGTGAGTCGATAGTGCCTGAGCTTTTCGGCGGCTCGGCTTAAATGAGTTGCGAGCAGTGGCTTTAGCTCTCCTAATTCCGTCACGGCTCGGCTGAATGAACGAGACACGGTGATGGACTGACGCGATGGCGGGGACAGCTCCATCGGGATGCAGGGATGACCTCGTAAATTTATGGGCTAGGTCTAGGTGACAAGCCCAGGACTAGACGTACATTAAAACCCAAAACATCCAAAAATCACAATATATAGAACTTGTCCAGTCTTAAGTTAATACTCTCAATACCCATCAATAGAGCTTGAGCTGAGCGGGATACAAGGACTTCATTCCCCAGGTTTTAAAATTTTGGAATTGCTGTCGCAGACAACCCGAAAACCAATATCGCTATCGATGTGTTCTGGATGTTCGAAACTGCGACGAGCAGAACGAGCTAAACTCATCGTGGAGTAAAAAGAGCCGCCGCGCAGCACTCGCAGCCTTTTATGAGAATCAAATTCATCTGTAATCCAGGCACTCCCATCCGCTGGTGCGCCAACATAGGAAAAATGTCCTTGATCTTGGCACCATTCGTAAACATTGCCATGCATATCACAAAGACCATAGGCATTGGCAACACCAAAGTGATCGACAGGCGTTGTTTCCTTAAAAGATACATCTCTCTTGCGGATGCGATCCCGTCTATTGTATGGGTTGTAGTTTGCAATTTCGACAGAAAGGTTTTCTCCAAAATGAAAACGAGTTGTGGTTTCTGCACGACAGGCATATTCCCACTCAGCTTCTGAAGGCAGTCGGTAGTTTTTCCCAGTTAATATTGACAGGCGGCCACAAAACTCAAGCGCGTCCAACCAAGATATCGACTCAACTGGGCGGTTGTCGCCTTTAAAATGTGCAGGGTCAAGTTCAAGTTCCAGCTCCATATTTACAGGGGTTAATGCAGCAACTAAGCGCCATTGCGCCTGAGTGATGGGGAACTGACTCATAGCAAAGGGTTGGATTCTAACACAATGCTGAAACTCTACATCTACACCCTCTAAGTCGGGACGTCTATCATCGTACGAATTTCGATCCGCTTCGTCTGGGGGCGACCCCATCAAAAACTCACCACCTTGAATGTTGACCAGTTTTAGGTTTATGTCGCTTCCTAGAGTTTCTGTCCACACTAAAATGGGTTTCACCTGCGTGCTAATACATTCAGCTTTCAAATCGACAATTAGCATAGGTACAGTCTCGCCATCATTAGAACCGATCAGACCCAAGGCAGTGGCAGCTCCCTGACGAATTGGCAAAAGTTGTTGCTCATCAATGAGAAGTGTGTACAACTCATCTTTTCCAGCTTTCATCAGACCTAAGGCTATGGCAATACTGCGACGCAAGGCAGCTTCTACTTTTTGGTCGTTCAGGAGGTTGAGTAAGATTTCCGGTTCAAATCCCAGTTTTCCAAGTGCTTGCGCAGCAGCCTGACGAGCTTCCAAAGGCTGGTTGCGATTTCTCAGCATCCCCACCAGATTCGATCTGGCATCCTGGGCAGCATTTCCCCAGCTGCTTAAATCTTCGGCTGCGCTTATACGATATTTCAACTCCGGTGCTGATAGTTCTGAAATCAATTTGCGAATTCGACGTTTTTCTTGAACCTGCTCCAATTCTTTGCGATTAACGTCAGCTTTGAGGTCTAATTCGGTCGTCACAAAGGCTGGAATCCGCCCTTCGCTGGCTTGATCTTCGCAGCAATCCCATACCGCCAGCATAAAGCCCCGAATCACCTCTGTTGTCTCGTTGTATTGATAGAGTCTCTGATCAATCTTTTGAAAAAACTCCCGCCAAGCTTCATCCGGGTTCTCTTGGCGGCTATGGTTTTCTACACAATAGTTTGCTGCCAGATACTCTGCTAATGGATCCAGGATGATGCGAGTCTTAACTTTTGGGTCAGGGGTTTGCAACAACTGCAATGAGGATTCTAGATAATCTACGAGTACCTTAGCCTCTTTGTCGGGGTCTTGCGAGTCCTTGTTCAGCATTTGGGTTTTGAGGGCGGCAATTGCATCCTCTTTTTTGATCCAGGTTGGTCGATAGTTTTTTTGCAAAGATACCCAAGCAATGATTTGAGCTGCACGATGTACTTCGAGGTCATCCTGTTTACGCGCTATGTCAACGTTCTGATTAAGGCGATTTAAGTAGCTCAGCATCAACTTGGGGACTGAATCGGGCAAGATGCCCCCTGCTCCCAATCGTTCTTGAATCAGATGGTCAATATAGAGACGTGCCAACAGTACCGTAATTGGACGTTCCCCAACTATGCGGCCGAGGCGATCGCAAGCATCGTGATATTCGTCATTCACAAATAAATCTTTTTGGTTGATCGCAATGATATAGGAAGAGATAAAAGGCCACAGCCGATGTGCCTCAATTTGTAAGGGCTTCAATACAGTTTTTACTCCGCCTAGATCTTCGGCTAAACGGGACGTAACAAGCAGTGCCTTTGCCGGAAACTGTGCCAATTCCGGTGTCACCTGTCTGCGGGTGGCTTCACTCATTTCCGACAGGTGATCCACAATCACGAGCACACGTTGATGTTGTAAAAGTTTTTGCAAAAGATCTGGTGAAATGTCGTCCTCGGAATCAGTCAGAATTTTGAGTCGTCCTTCGATCACTTTAATCAGAGTTTTATCTTCGTCTAGCTCAGTCTCTATTAACACAGGTAGCAATCGATGAGACATCAAGTGTTTTTCTATTCCCCACAGGGCAATCTGGCAGCTTAAGCTAGTTTTTCCCGCACCGCCCTCTCCAGTAATCAGCAACACAGCGGTTTTGTGCTGGAACGTTGAAAGCAGATCGTTCCCGTTTAATTCCTTAAATAACTTTCCATCAAGGTCAACGGGCAGAGGAATATAAATTTTTCGCTCCTTAACCGTTTCCGATCTCAAAAACTGGTATTTCGCTTTCGCCCAGTTCTGTTCTACCCAGGCATCCAATACGCGAGGATGGTATTTCAATGGCGACAGCAGCTTTAAAAGCCCAGCCAACCAAGGTCCTGCATGGGGGATTTTTTCGGCGGCTGCAATTTTTTTATCCTCAATCCCAAATTTCAGCAGCCACAACGGACGAACCCAAAAAATTCCTCCATACACGCTCCCCACCGTAATCAGTATTAATCCAGTCCCTAACACCCATGGATGACTTTGTGCCCAGGATACCGCTTGATAAGTCGGCTGATCGGTCAAATTTCGCAATCGATTTTGTAACGCACTGCGAGCCAACCGCAAAGTTTCTACATCGGCTTTTTTCGATTCCCAATCAGTCTTATCTTTTTTAACTGCCTCTAAAACATTCTTCAATTTCTCATGCAGATCTTGCAGTGCGCGAATCTCACCGAGCTGCCAACCATTTAGATCGTCTGAGTGAGCCTGACTATCTTGGGCGATCGCGCTGAGCGACCTAATCGCTTTGCTTCGGACTTGTAGATCTGAATCTTCCTGGCTGACCGATACTAGGTTGGAAACCGCTAATTTTGCCTGCCAACCAATCTTCCCTAACGATTCGACGGCATACAAGCGAGTCGTGCTGTTTGAGGAATAATCTAGGGCTTTCATGAGCGGCTCGACGGCAGACTCTTCGCATCGTTCCAACTCCTTTTGGGCATTTGCACGTTGTCGCTGATCTGAAAGCATCCCAATTGCCTGAGTTAAGGCATTCGAATCACAACTTTGTCCATAACTTGCAGTTACAAACAAAAGCGACAAAGACGTCAGCAGTGGCAACATCGGTAGGGAAAACCGCAAATATCGACTCATAGGGTTGATTCAAAACAGCAGAAGCCAAATATGCAATCAGTTGATTTCCTCTAACTTTAACTCATCATGATTACACTGCATAAGACTACGAACTTATAAAACATGATATCGACGCAACGTTTATTAGATTCGCAATCAATAAATAGATCTCCTGAACTTCCATCCACTTTAGTATTAGGAATCAATCTTAGTGTTTAGATTACATCTAGCACTTAGCAGACTACCATCATTAAATATAATTAATAAGATTTTATTTTTACTCAATAATTCATTAGCACTCACACTAATTCATGAGAAAAAATTGACGAAAATTATATAATTTGAAATAAAAAAATATTTTTAGATTGCATAAATTAACTATACTGAAGCTGATGTTTTTATTAGGATTACTTGAGTCTAACAACCTTAAATTTATCAGACAACGACTCATTTTAAGATCTATATGCTATGAACTATCAGTCTTAATTGCTCATACATAGCGCATAGACAATTTAGCAATCTTAGCACTCCCGTCCTCGTTACGCTATAGTTCTCAAACTTTATACATAGAAACTTTGTCTCAAAATACTACAAGCCTCTTCAAATTTAATTCGCTGATATTTTTCTCTAGAAATAAAATAATTTAGAACTCAATTTGATATTCTGGCTGTCACAATTGGGATCTTCTCCGGCGTGTCATGAATTCTCTTTAATCCTGTAGATTGCTTGACCAGGTTTGAAATGCCCTTTGGATAAGACACTACGCTTATCATACCGAAAAGCCATATTTACCGTTGATCTGGGACTTGAGCTTGCTCTACGGCAAACGCTCCTTAATAAAATTCCAGAGATAAACTTATCGAATTGAGTCATTGCAGCCCACCGATACAGCATCTCCATTTAACGCTCCCGTCACAATTCTCTTGATACTTGGTGGGGCAGCCGGACAGCCGCCCACAAAGGTAAAGGGGAGGGTTCCAGGCCCGTTGTCTTTAGAATGGAGTCTTTGTCGCTGGCTAGAATTAGCTCCATCCTCACAGTTCAACCTCTAAGTCAATAATAGGTACAGGCTGCATGATCTCAAGCGGTGCCTCTGAACTCCCTGCTAACAAATGTGACTCTTCGCTCTTTTCCTCGTCTGTGACGATTAAAGGGGTGGGATAAAGCCATTCAGCAAAAAGCTCTGTCATTTTCGGCATTAGTATATGCGTCATAATCGGTACGGCAATCCCTGTCACGACCATAACCCGCAAAATGATTGGCAGCAGGGACAACGGTTTTTGAAGCACTACAGAAATTACTGTAATGAGTGGGAACACCGCCATCCAAGTTACCAGTGCCATTTTGTAGCGCAATGGAGGGACTATCGTTGCCTTCCCAGGAAGGGTAAACCAAGTTTCCAAGCCTGCTAAAACCTGAATCTTTGGCGCTTGCTCGGTCAACTCTTCTGCCTGAATAAACCACTTCTGGCGCTCTTCTGAGGCTTCCCAACTTCTTAGATTACTGAGTCGGTCAAACTTAAAGACAACCCGATATTCGGGGTCATCGGCATTAGCCGGACGAAATATGCTGCTGCCTAAGTATCCTGGAAACTGACCGCAGGCATTGATCACTCCAGCCAAGAATACCTCGAATTCAGCTTCACGACCTGGCTTTACTCGTCGTGAAATGACCACTGTTACAGGGGAGTCTTGGGGTTTTGTCTTGTTCTCAGACATGACATAAAATTATGACCTAATCTACTTTTTTCCCTGTTCGTCATCAACCTTCTTGCAATAAAGCTGAATGGGTTGCAGAGCAATATCACTGAAATTAAGAAGGTACAGCTAATCTAGCGCGATTTGAACTGGATCGTTCTGCTACGATCTATCTTGTATACAATTTAAGGCACATAGTCTTCTCAATTTCCATGATTCTCTCCTCTGAGCCACCTCAGTCGGGAATCATAGGTGAATTCAACGATTTCATAGAGCGGGGGATTTACTAATGAGCATTTTGCATGACGGACAAACCTGGGAAGTTATTGATATGACCTGGGATGGCTGGGTTGCTGTCCTCGTTGAAGACGGTTGCCGCACCCACTACAGAACCTTTCTGCCCTTCCAAGAGTCCACGGGCACTTCCGCAAAAGCCCGTAGAGCAAGACATAGACCCCATTAGCATAAATCCATGCCCCTCACCCTTCGCTCTGACATCATCCAGACTTTCCGCGATCGCATTCACAAAGACACCCACTTCCGGCTCTCCACAGACGAGCTGCAAGCACTCATTAATGGGTTCATAGTGGAGCTGAAGGGGGCAAAGACTGAAAAGAAGATCCGAGCGCTCTGTGAGGCTGAAATCAAGCTGCTAGAAGAGGGCTATCCACAAGCGTCCGTCGCTAAGTACCTGTCAAAGTATCGAAAGACGATCGCCATTGCAATCGAAGACGGGAAACTACCGCTAACCAAGGCCACTAGCCACCACTACATTCACCAGCAGCGTGTGACGGGCATTGAGGAGGAGCGGCATGAGCATTGGGCACTGACCTACCTGAAGTATTCAAACGAGATCTACGAAAGCATTGATAAGCGACCACAACCTACCCTCCCAGATGAGCGACTAAATTTAAGCTTGGTTCCGGTACAGCCATACCTAGCACTACTGCGCGGGTTTCTAGAAAAGAAAGGGCAGTTTGAGGCACGGTGGTTGGCGGCGGCTATAACAGGGCTAACCGGACGACGCTTTGCCGAAGTTGTGGAGAAGGGGACGTTCTCGCTGACCGAGCATCCCTATCTATTGCGCTTTGAGGGGCAGCTCAAGAGTCGCTCAGGGCTTAGAGATAGCTACGACATTGTGACCCTATTTCCTGCTGCTGAAGTGTTGGAGGCGATTGCTCGGTTGAGGAAGTTGCCGGAGGTTAGGGCGATCGCCAAGCTCAAGAGGTCTGCACTATCCACAGCCCTCAATGCATTTAACCAGAAGCTCAATTCCGTCACTGGTAAGGTGCTGATTCAGGTGGTGCCACCCCTTCAGGGGAAAAAGGCTGTCTCTGTTCTCAATTTGAGAAGTCTATATGGGGCGATCGCCGTTCATTTCTTCTGTCCCGAACGTCAGCTTGAGTCTGATTTTGTCCAGCATTTTCTAGGGCATGTCATGGATTCCCCAGCCACGGGGCAGTATTTCCGCTATGCCCTCGATAATGACCAAGGCGGTCTACTCAGGACTACGGGTGTGATGCTCGATCAGGTGTCGGAGCTACCACTAGGAAGATCTGAGAAGGAGCCTATAGGTGAACTAGATGATGAGCTGTTAGCCATTGACCTTGAACAGTCGATTGCGGCGGTAGAAGGCACAAAAGTAGCCAATGAAGCAGAAGCTAAGCCCAAGCGCGGCGGAAGGCGCAAAGCCAAGGCTGAAGTGGCGGCTATGGTGCCAGTGGTGCCGGATGAGGCCATCACTGAACCCCAGAAACCATCCGATGACCTGCGCTCCGAGATAGCGCGGCAGCTTGAGCAAATGAGGACTGAGTTTGAGGCACAGATCAAAGAGCTACGACAAGAATCCAATGTAGGCTGGTTTGTGCGACGGGTCGAAGGTCTAGAACGCGAAAATCTGGCACTACGGCTGGAGAGGGATAAGGCGATCGCGGCTGTGCCAAAGACCGATGATGCTGAGGTTGTGCGGCTGAAGCAGGAGAACGAGGCGATCGCTCTTGAGCTGAAGCTGGCTCAGGACAAACTCGAAAGCTTCAGGCGATTGCTTAACGGGGGCGAGGCAGAAGAGACGGCGGCAGAATCGGGAGAGGCGATCATTCAGCAGGAGACGGCGGATGTTGTAGCGGTAGTTGAGCAGGTGCCAGCGGCGGTTGAGAGTTATGGGGCGAGGGCGATCGTTCCTCAGAATGCTTGGACGGGTAGGGCTAGAGCAGAGACAGAGACGGGGGCAAAACGAGGGCCGAAAGGGGGCAGGGCGTTCAAACGGGCTGAGGCCATCTTTCTGGCTGTGAAGGACTGGAATCGACAGAACCCCTTTGAAACCTTTGTACTCAATCCAGGGCTACTGGAGACAGTCTTTAGGGTGCATCGTCAAGCAGTGAAGGATTTCTTTGAGGCTTACCAGAATGAGCTATGGGAATATCACCAGGAAATTGGCGTGGAGTCTCCAAAATGGCACAATCGGGGCAAGGATACGGAGAAGTTGAGGGCTTTTGTGGAGGGGAGGGGAACGTAACAGGGTCGTGAGCTATTCGTTGAAAATACCACTGGTACACCGTGGCGAAAATTCATACCCCATTGAATGCTAAATGTGACTATACTTTTTAACTCATGAGATTTTAAATAGTTAGTTTACTGAGACTATTATGTACTATTGATTTGAACTTATAATGTACTGATTATTATCATTTCTGCTCAAGTAGTATGCTTAAATATGCTGCTTATCAGGGCTAAGCATCGACTAAAATTATGTCTCAGAAAGCTTACTACGCAGCCAGAATTTGTAAATGAAATAATAACTCTCGCTCATTTTAGATTTTTTATACGATCACTTAATCAATGAGCACTTCTAATTCAATATTTATTTACCAGCCCCACTTTAATTTATCATACAAAGCCGCTAGTTTTCTAAAGCTACTTGAATAACTTGAGATTTTGTGATCCATCTTAGATTCATTTGCTATCAGAAAATCTTTTAGCAAATCAAGATTTATCCTGTCTCTTTGAATAAAAGGAATATAGGACACAGCATTTTCAGGTGTACATCCATCTAAGATTTCTAACATAGTCTTGTGTCGATAGTTCCTAAAAAATGGCTTAGAATATTGCTTAACACGAAAACTTTTTAAATCTCGACCAATAGTTTTATCAAAATTGAAATTACCTTCTAAGTATGATTCTTCGCAATTAACGCCAATTTTACTAAGATATATATATATAGGAATATTGGGTGTATGTTTCAATAAATTTGGCAAAACATTTTGAATAATTTGGTTTGCATCATAACCTTTATTTTCATGTAATAAATCAGTTATCAGATCTTGAACTTGAATACTTGAGTATCCAATTTCAGATACCAGTTCATTATGTTTAGATATTACTCCAACACCTACTAAAAACTCAATGTCATCCTTACTCTCAATTTCATCAATATCAACAACACATATTTTTTCTTCTGGATCCACTGATTGAACTAACTCATACATTTGTTCTTTACAGAACCTCAAAATTCGTGCTGGGATCTTTCGCTTTGATACATTAACTGCCTCATATATAGGATTTAAGTTGTTGGTTTTAACTAAAATTAATGGTATTTGAACTCCATCAATTGTAAGATAGGTATCTGATACACTTTGAACTTCATTTTCACCCAATCTTTGTACAAATATTAGATTTTTTCTTAATTTTTCAATATTGTCTTTACCAATACACAAAGATATCGCTCTTAAAAGACTACTGATATTGGGATCGGAAATCGAATATCCTAAAAACACAATCGGATGTTCAACGAAAAGTGTAATTAGTTTAGCAGCAAGATATGCGTTTTTACTTTCAAACTCTTCATAATCAGTATCTGTAAGTATAAGAGAGTTTGGCTGAGTTGCACAACCATGAATCTTGTAAATTTCACCAATTTCCTGTGGATTTGAAAATAATAGTTCTTTTTGTCCTACATATACTTTATAGTCTGGAAATATTTGTTCTATGAATAAATCCCAGTTTGTAGTAATAACACCGTCTACATTTAAGGTCGCTAAAAGTTCTAATTCATTTGCAAATTCAGATTGCTTAGCTTTAGTTTGATCAAGAGTAGTTAGATAATTACATATCTCAATTCTAAGTGCAGAAGTAGAGTCATTTATTTTTGATTTATATCTACTTACATTACTCTTATATTCATCCGCTTCCCACCAATACTTGTTAAATTCTTCAGATATTAACCTTGCAATAGTCGGATAATATCCGTTAGATAACGACATATAATACTCAAATGGTTTGTCAGTCACACAGAACTTTTCAAGTAATCCTCGCCAGTTTTCAAGTCCTAAATATCTACGTGAAAATCCTGAACCTATAAATAGAAATGGCCCAGCGTTCTTTGATTTAAATATTTCTAGCAAATCGTCTTTAATTTCCATGGGAAAATACTAATAAATAGTAAAACAACATAGAGAAGGCATCAGCTTCATCAAACAAAATAAAATTTTCTATAGAGATAGACAAGAGTAAAACTGATAGATTTTTATCAATAGAATCTAACCCTGAATTCTGTATCTGGTTCACTTCTAATATTTTGAAGTGAGCTTTTAATGATATAGATTGCTTGGCATCTACTGATGATAAGAGATTTAACGCACCTTGCTAGATATGATAATTTTATCAAACAATTCATCTCCAGGAAGCATCAATCTCAAAGATGAATTCTTAGCAAATATTTCAGGATCAAAAGTCACTTCATATTTTTGATTTACATAATTGAGTTCCCACACCTTAGACTTCAAGAGAGTCCATGTAAAACCCTTCTGTTTCAGTAATACCGAGGTTGTCAACATCTTTTCTATATCACTCAAGTTGAAAGCAGATGGAACCATCGGCTGACTAATTTCTGCTAAGTCTGCTTCAATGTCCATCGTCACCATATCTTCAAGATCTGGTTGCAGCGATGGGGTATTTAGCAGTTGGTCAAACCCCGATAGCAGTACATCCTCTTCTTCTGGATCGACACTCATAGTGGCTTGCTCAATGAAGGTCGGCACACGCGCCAAAATCGGTTGGAGTTTGCCCACTACTGTCGTGAATGATTGAATGCGATCGCGCAGTTTCTTATAGACCTTTGCCTCAACGGTGCCGTCATAGTAAAAGTTATGGATGATGACGGTGGGATAACGTTGTCCAATCCGGTCAATCCGTCCAATCCGCTGCTCAACCCGCATGGGGTTCCAGGGCATGTCGTAGTTGATTAAAACACCACAGGTTTGCAGGTTCAACCCTTCACTGGCTGATTCGGTACAGAGCAAGATTTTGATATCAGAGTCCTTGAAGCGCTGCTTAATCAGGTCTTTTGAAACCGATGACCACTCTCCGTCAACCAGTATTTCCCCACCACGTCCTGAGTAACAGGCGACTTGGGATCCATATAGTTGACGCAGTTCTTCGCGCAGAAAGTCCATTGTGTCGGTGTATTGGGTGAAGACAATCGCACTTTCACGTTGGGCAAGCTCTTGGCGTAGTGTCTGAAGGAAGTGGGAGAGTTTGCTGTCTTCCCCTGTACTGCCAAATTGTCGCAGCAGATCTTGAAGGTATTCTATTTCTTCAGGGTGGGCAGGGGTCATATACTCCTGAAGCCCATCCAGAATTGCATCGTCTGCGTCATCTAAATCAGCTAAATCATCTTGGGTGACGACTGCTCCTTGACCGGACAAGAGACATTCAAGCCGCCGCTCTAGCGATTTCTGGATGGCATAGAACGAGCTGGTCAGTCGCTTACGGTAGAGGGTCATTAGAAAGCCCAAGGCTTTTCGATTCTCCTTTTGGGCTAATTGGTAAAAGTGCCGGACATAGTTACTGACTTGGCGATACAGTTCGGCTTCACGCTTAGGCTCCAGGGTAATGGCTTTGTCTTCTACCACTCGTTGCGGGATATCGCGCTCAAGCAGACCTAAGCGGTAATACTGGCGGAGGGTATCGCGGGTATGACGGAACATCAGGTCTTTCAACGGCGTGTTTACCATCAAGAACTGACGCGATGCCTCCATGAATGCCTTGTCTTGCAGGTAAAAGCGATCACTGACAATTTTTTGGCGACCTTTCCAAACGTCTTCTACACGAGCCGCTAACATACGATCACGTTGGTTTAGCGTCTGCTGAAGACGGGGGCAGTTCTGACCTCCACGGGCAAAGTAATCGGACGACATCGTTTGCCAAAAATTCAGCAGGTGACGATCCGGTGTTTGGGAGAGGGAGGAAAAGTAATCGCAAAAGGCATCACCATAAGACCAATGTCCTTCTAGACCCAATACATGCAGCAAATCAAAGACCTCAATCGGGTCGATTTGCATCGGGGTAGCAGAGAGCAAAACTAACGATTGGGTTCTCTCCCGAAGCTGTTTTAGGAGCTGAAGCAGACGGTTAGGGGTATCTTTACG
>JBGSVR010000016.1:0-1676 GCA_041752855.1 Thermosynechococcaceae cyanobacterium | reverse complement strand
TTTTACCCCTTTAACCCCAATGCTTTCAGACATCAGCACATTTGGCAAAGCTCGGTCAACCATAGCAGGCAGTCCACTCAGCACAGAAGAACTCTCTAAAACCCATGCCTACTGGAACGCCTGTAACTACCTTGCTGTAGGGATGATTTATCTACGAGAGAATCCGCTCCTAAAAGCCCCGCTCCAGTCAGAACACATCAAAAGCCGACTCTTGGGACACTGGGGTTCTAGCCCTGGCATGTCTTTTACCTACATTCACCTCAATCGACTCATTAAAAAATACGACCTGAATTTGATCTTTCTAGCGGGGCCGGGTCATGGCGCACCCGGCATTTTGGGTCCCGTTTATCTAGAAGGCACCTACTCTGAGGTTTACCCCGACAAAAGCGAAGACGAAGTAGGTCTAAAGCATTTCTTTAAGCAGTTTTCTTTTCCAGGGGGCATTGGCAGCCACTGTACGCCAGAAACACCTGGCTCTATCCATGAAGGGGGCGAGCTGGGCTACAGCGTCTCCCACGCTTACGGCACGGTTTTTGACAACCCAGATTTAATTTCTGTTGTGATGGTTGGGGATGGCGAGGCTGAAACAGGGCCATTGGCAACGGCGTGGCACTCTAATAAATTTCTCAACCCCATTAGAGATGGTGCAGTGCTGCCCATTCTGCATCTTAATGGCTACAAGATTAATAACCCAACGTTACTGGCACGCATTAGCCATGACGATTTAGAAAGCCTATTTAAGGGCTATGGCTATACGCCCTACTTTGTGGAAGGCTCTGACACAGAAAGTATGCACCAGGCAATGGCGGCAACTTTAGAGCACTGCATGAGCGAAATCAAGCAGATTCAGGCCGAGGCACGAAGCAGCGGCGTTGTCAGCCTTCCGCATTGGCCAATGATTATTCTGCGGAGTCCGAAGGGGTGGACAGGGCCTAAGGAAGTGGATGGTCATAAAGTGGAGGGGTTTTGGCGATCGCACCAAGTCCCTATTGCTAACATCCAAACCAACCCCGCCCATCTTCAGCTACTAGAAGAGTGGATGCGCAGCTATAAGCCAGAGGAGCTGTTTGACGAGACAGGACGGCTGATTGCAGAACTGAGGGAGCTGGCTCCTAGGGGCGATCGCCGCATGAGTGCTAACCCCCACGCCAATGGTGGGGTACTCCGCAAAGCGCTGAAGATGCCAGACTTTCGAGACTATGGCGTTGAAGTTGCAAAACCAGGAACCGCAGAAGTGGGTAACACCCTACCCCTGGGCAATTTCCTGCGCGACATCATGCGCAACAACATGAGCAACTTTCGCGTCTTTGGTCCCGATGAAACCGCCTCCAATAAGCTCCAGGCTGTCTACGAAGCCAGCAAAAAAGTCTGGATGGCGGCCTACTTTCCTGAAGATGAGGACGGCAGCGAACTGACTACCGACGGTCGCGTCATGGAAATGCTGAGTGAGCATACCCTCGAAGGCTGGCTTGAAGGCTATCTATTGACGGGTCGCCACGGCTTCTTTTCGGCCTACGAAGCCTTTGTTCATGTGATTGACTCCATGATTAACCAGCACTGTAAATGGTTAGAAATCTCTAATCACATTGCTTGGCGCTCTTCTATTGCTTCTCTCAATTTGCTGATTACCTCTACCGTCTGGCGGCAAGATCACAACGGGTTTACCCATCAAGATC
>JBGSVR010000015.1:0-4522 GCA_041752855.1 Thermosynechococcaceae cyanobacterium | reverse complement strand
TTTGATGTTTGGCAATACGCCTTGGTTTTTTAAGGCGACCCACCGTCAACCGATTGCAATCCCTGACAACATCAGTTTTGTGCTTCTGTCTCAGGGTCTACCCGATCATGCCCATGTCGAAACGTTACGACAGCTTGATCGATTAATTCCTGTGGTCGGTTCGCCCAATGCGGCAAAGGTCGCTCAATCTTTAGGGTTTGAGTCCATTACGGTATTGGCGCATACCGTAACCTTTACATGGAATCAGGTTCTTGAAGTTCAGGCTTTTCCTGGTTCACTGGTGGGACCCAATTTGGTTGAAAATGCCTATCTGCTCACCGATCTTCAGACTACAACAAAGCTTTACTACGAACCCCACGGCAATCATTCGCCAACCCTTAAGGCGGCTGCTCCGGTCGATGTGGTCATTGCGCCGCTGGTGAATCTTAAACTGCCGTTGGTGGGTAACTTTATTCAGGGGGGCGATCGCGCACTAGAACTAATACAGTGGCTTCAGCCCCAAGTGGTTTTACCCACTACGGTTGAGGGCGATATTGAATATGAAGGGTTCTTAAACAAGCTGATTGCGGCAGAAGGGACGCTGGAGGACTTTGGCGATCGCCTCCACCAAATCCTGCCCACCGCTCAAGTGCTAGCACCAAAACCCAACCAGCGGATTAACATCCCTCTTAAAACTAAGCCATCAGTCCTTCAGACGACTTAAATAAGGTACGACAGTCCTGTAAAATCTCCACAGATGGAAGCGATTGCGGCCTAGAGCTGTTTTGTGGCTTGAGGGCGATCGCAGAATTAGCAAGGACTGAAAACTGTGAACCTGGGCAAGTGGATTGGTCTAGCGGTACTTGGTGTATCGCTCTTTATTTTGTGGCAAATTCGACAGGTGATACTGCTGGTCTTTGGGGCAGTGGTGTTGGCTTCTGCCATGAATGCTCTTATTCGCCTGTTGACTGCTCGTGTCAAAATAAAGCGCGGCTTAGCCATCCCCCTCGTTATTGGGCTGCTATTAGGCATTTCTACAGTATTTGGGCTGCTCGTGATTCCACCTTTTGTGGCACAGTCTCAGGAATTAGCTACCCTTGTCCCTCAAAGTATTGATCGGCTGGTGTCACTGTTCCACTGGATAGAAAAACAGATTCCTGGGCAAAATTTGATTAACGGCAACCTTCTAGAAGATTTTCAGAAGCAGGCTACCCCTTTAATGGGGTCTGTGCTGACTAATTTCTTCGCAATTTTTTCAAATTCTTTGGCGGCTGTGCTTAACATTTTGCTGGTGCTGATTCTTAGCATTATGTTTTTGCTAGAGTCTGATAAATATCGAGGGCTATTAATACGAATATTTCCTTCGTTTTATCGCCGTCGCGTAGATGAAGTTTTAAAGCTGTGTGAAACGGCTTTAGATAGCTGGATGGCGGGGACGCTTTTCAACATGTTTGTGATTGGACTGAGCAGCTTTATTGCGCTGCTGGTGCTTCAGGTGAGGCTACCGCTTGCTAATGCACTGATTGCAGGGGTACTAGAGGCTATTCCTACCATCGGCCCTGCGTTTAGTGTGCTGCCACCGATGGCGGTTGCCCTTTTAGACGCACCCTGGAAAGCCGGAGCGGTTTTGGCGCTGTACTTTTTAATTCAGCAGCTAGAGCAATATTTATTGGTGCCGACCGTAATGGCAAAACAGGTGTCTTTGCTACCTGCGGTGACGCTGCTGTCTCAGATTATATTTGCTATTTTCTTTGGCTTTTTAGGGCTATTGCTGGCCTTGCCCCTTGTGATTGTGGGTCAAATTTGGATTAAGGAAGTCTTAGTCAAAGACGTATTAGACAAATGGAATGAACCCACTCAAAGGATCAGCTAAGGAATGAAAATACACAATAATATCCAGTTTTTATCATTTTTGGCTTGCCGTTTCAGGTCTAGTTAACGGTGAGATTAAGTTGATTCTTCGTCGAAGTAATCACTATCGATCTTTGGGATCTTGACCGTACGCGCGGATACTCCAACTTCATGATCAATCATAAGTTCGACTAAGCGTGATCCATCTACTAAAACAACACGTTCGACTGATTTTGCAAATCCAATGGCCTGTGCCGTATAACCTGAAGTGGTGATGAATACACCTTTGTTTGCTCGTTGACCGGCTAATGCACCGTAGAAAGCCTGAACTTCAGGACGGCCTACCGTTCCTTGCCACCGCTTAGCTTGGACATAGACTTTTTCAAGTCCGAGCTTGTCTAAGGAGATAACGCCGTCGATTCCACCGTCTCCAGATCCACCGACACGTTGAAGATCGGCACGGCTGGCTCCGTAGCCCATGCGGTGTAGCAGGTCAAGCACAATCGTCTCGAAGAAAGATGGAGAAACTGTAGATAGGGATTCAAGAAGTTCTAGAGCAACTGAGCTTCGCAGTTCCGAAAGAGCTTCACCTAGTCGGTCATCAGGACTTGCAATGGCTGACTCGTCACCAGGCGGCTTAATCGGTGATTGAGAGGTAAGCAATTCACCGTTACCAGTGGGTTTTAGCCGCACCTCTTTGAAGCCCATAGCCAAATGCTCAATGATTTTTGACGATAGTGAAGTCGGGTATTTTGCTAAAAATACAAGTCCATCTTCAGTAATCTGCCAAAATCCCCGACGAGGACTGCTTGACAGACCCGCACGTTTTAGGCGGTCATGTGCCCAGCCTGCACGGTTCTTGTACACCAGTTGTACACCGCTTGGGAGCAGTTCCTGCCGATCAATATCGGTTACGCCCAATGCTTGTGCGGCAGCTTCATGAGCTTCACAAGCCAGAGCGCCACTCGGTCGAGTAGCCAAAAACCGAAGAATTGGCTCAATAAACTTGTCGTAGGTTGGAACAGTCATGCTGCATTATTGGTAGAACGGGCCGCAAGAACGACCAAACTAGGGTTATGTGCGACAAAATATTATCTAGTATCTCCCTACAGCATGACAGCAACCCTAAATTTAGAGTTGCTTTACATTGACACTATGGTAAA
This sequence comes from Thermosynechococcaceae cyanobacterium, assembly GCA_041752855.1. Classification (GTDB taxonomy): domain Bacteria; phylum Cyanobacteriota; class Cyanobacteriia; order Thermosynechococcales; family Thermosynechococcaceae; genus JAAURS01. The sequence continues at coordinate 1,529 of JBGSVR010000015.1, read as the reverse complement.
AATTCCGGCGTAAGAATGTCCATGAGCGCATAGGGACATTCAGTGGGAAATGTGTCTAGGGGTAGCCCTGTTTCAACAGATGCGAGTTCTCGCGCATCACCATAACACTCACTCAATATTTCTTCTGGGTAAGATTTGAGGCTAGGGGATTTTTTAACCTGGCGTTTGATGCGCTGTCGATGTTCAACCATTGAAGCTCTCCAACTGTTGGTCTGCTTATGGGGTTGAAATTGCCACTTTAGCAGGTGCAGTACGATAACTTTGAGGTTGCTATAAAGGGCATCTCGCTCCCGTCTACTCAAGTCTTCAACCTCTTCAATCAGGTGTTCTAGATCTATCTCTGAAACACGACCATCTTTGAGCATCTGAGCGGTTTTTTCTGCCCATTGTGCAAAATCTGTGTCATAAAGCGTGGTTGTGTAGGTCATGCCGCATCCTTTATTCGTTTTCGCTAGCTCAACGCTTTCGCCTGTTTCAACTTCATATTTCTGCACCCAGTCGTCATCTGCGATCGCCTTTCTCCTGTCATAAAATGTCAAGAGGACGATGGCTAAGAAGGATCGCAGAATTGTATCGAAATACTGAGACCCCGTTACTACAGCTTATCCACAGGAAAGAAAACGACCTTCCCGATAATGCCGAGGAGCGCCGTTGACAGGATTGCGACCAAACCCCAAAACCGAGTTTCTTGACCATTGCCGCGCTGCTCAAGGGAATCAACCCGCTTGTTCAGAGATGTTTCGAGCGCATCAATGCGCCTGTTCAAAGATTTATCTAAGTCTGTGATGCGCTGATCAGTCAATTCAGATAGAGATTTAATTTGCTCCTCGGTTCTGACTTGGCTGATCTTAATGGTCTGAATATCTGCTGCAAGCGCGTCAAACCGCTTCAGAAGCTCTGATACTTCAGTAACTTGAGTCATAATGCTCCTTCATCAATTGCCGCTAGGTTGCCAAATATGACCCTGGAGGAAAAGACTGCTACAGTGCAGATCTTTTTACCGACACAGGCAACCCTTTGAAACCATTGTACAAAGACACAAAATTTATCTTGATTTTTGATAATGCGGACAAAAGGACTTGAACCTTCACTTCGTGAGAAACTAGAACCTAAATCTAGCGCGTCTACCAATTCCGCCATGTCCGCAGGAATTTCACGAATTCTATCATAGCACCTTGTCAGCAGAATTTAATCTTTTACCAAGTCACGCGATCGCCAATCTTCTCTAAGACCTTCGCCTTAACCCCTGGCACACGCTTTAGATCTTCGAGTGCGCTAAACGGCTGCTGCGATCGCGCATCTATGATCCGTTGAGCCAGCTTAGCCCCCACTCCAGGAAGGCTTTCAAGTTCTTTGCGAGAGGCCGTATTGAGGTTAATTTTCTGAGTGCTTGTGCTTTGGAGCTGAGATTGAGAAGCGGAAGCTGTACCGCAGGTTTGCTCCATCGACTGCCAAGCGGAGCGAACCTTCTCAGGCAGACCCAGGCGGCTATTTGCCCAGAGCCTGTCATACTCGCGTTCGTAATGGGC
>JBGSVR010000014.1:0-1879 GCA_041752855.1 Thermosynechococcaceae cyanobacterium | reverse complement strand
TGAAGGAGACCTAAATGACGCCTTCTTTGAGGAGAAGTTTGACAAGATCATGTCGATTGGCGTTTTTTGCCACGTCGGCAACTTAACTCAGTCCTTTCAGAAGCTAGCATCTTTTCTCAAAGCGCAGGGAAAGGTTTTAATCCATATCATCACCGTGCGAACGCCCAACCACATTTCTAGCGTGTATACCCATCGCTACATTTTCCCCCACGGACGCTACTGGAACTACGATGCGGTGCCCAGCCACAATAAAGATCTTAAGACCGTTCAGCGCTGGTATCTCAACGGCATTAACTACTCAACCACCTTCGCAAACTGGCTCCAAAACTTTGATGACAGTCAAGAAACGGTCAAGACGCTAAATTACGGCATGGACTACGCGAAGTTCCGTCGCATCTGGCGGTTTTATCTAATCTGGTTTGTGTCTAACTTTGCCAGTTGTGAGGGCGAAATCAACGGCAATGGTCAGTTTCTAATGGTTCACGCCTAAGGCATCCCCTGTTTAAGTCTGTAAGGGCAGGTTTTGCTGATACTGCATTGAAGAACTCTAGATTTTTCAACAAATCCTGCCCCTTGTGTCTTAAACGATTAAGCTTTGCAAGCTACGGCTTCCATCATGCTTAACGCGACCGCCTCTGCCACCTTAATGCCATCGACGCCAGCAGAAAGAATGCCCCCTGCGTATCCCGCACCTTCCCCAGCAGGGTATAGCCCTTTGGTATTCAGGCTTTGGTAGTCAGCCCCGCGTTTGATGCAGATGGGCGATGAGGTGCGCGTTTCAACACCTGTCAGCACCGCGTCATGCATGGCAAACCCTACAATCTGCTGGTCAAAGGCAGGAATGGCCTCACGAATGGCGGCGATCGCATAGTCTGGCAGGCTTTCACTCAAGTCGCACAGATGCACACCAGGTTTATAAGACGGCTTTACGGTGCCGAGCTGCGTAGAAGGACACTGAGCCAGAAAATCCCCCACGAGTTGCCCTGGTGCTTCGTAGGTGCCGCCGCCCAGGGCAAAGGCTTGCTCTTCTAGGCGACGCTGTAACGCCATGCCCGCTAAGGGGCTACCAGGGTAATCTTCTGGCGTAATACCGACGACGATACCGCTGTTGGCATTTTTGCCGCTGCGCTCGTACTGGCTCATGCCGTTAGTCACAACCCGCCCCAGCTCTGAGGTAGCCGCCACCACCTGCCCCCCTGGGCACATGCAAAAGCTATACACCGATCGCCCATTAGAGCAGTGATGCACCAGGCTGTAGTCGGCGGCACCTAGCATCGGGTGGCCTGCTTGAGAACCCAGTCGGCACTGGTCAATGAGCGCTTGAGGATGCTCAACCCGAAAGCCAATGGAAAAGGGCTTTGCTTCAATGTAAACGCCTTGGCGGTGGAGCATTTCAAAGGTGTCACGGGCGCTGTGCCCTACGGCAAGCACCACATGCTGACTGGGGATAAATTCACCCTCGGCGAGGGTAACGCCACAGACTTGTCCATTCTCAATTTCAAGATTTTCGACCCGACTCTGAAAGCGAATTTCGCCGCCTAATGCCTCAATGCGATGGCGCAGATTCTCTACAATTTTGACAAGGCGATAGGTACCAATGTGGGGCTTATTGATATACAAAATTTCAGGTGAAGCTCCAGCGTTGACCAGCTCAACCAATACTTTTCGCCCTTGACGGTTGGCATCTTTGATGCGGCTGTAGAGTTTGCCATCAGAGAAAGTACCCGCGCCGCCTTCACCAAACTGCGCGTTAGATTCTGGGTTGAATTTGCCCTTGCTCCAGAAGCCGAAAGTATCGACGGAGCGATCGCGCACAATTTTCCCCCGCTCCAAAATCAGCGGACGAAAGCCCATTTGCGCCAGCAGCAGCCCTGCAAAC
>JBGSVR010000013.1:0-13732 GCA_041752855.1 Thermosynechococcaceae cyanobacterium | reverse complement strand
TAGGGTCCCATCCGCAGTAAAAAGCAGACACCTTCTTTGGCATGACCCGTGCCAAAAGGGATGCACTCTAGCTCAGTCATTAGCGCCCCTCCAAAGTGGCGGCAGCCGCAGCGTCACTTGACCTGTGCCGCTGGGCTGTGTTGCTCCATTTGCTCTATCAGTGCCTGCCAGAGGAGCTGTGTTAAAGGGCCAGGACAACTGGGCAATATAAAATCGTTAATCTGGCGCACAGGCATCAGCAGCCGCACCGAGGAACTTAAAAACGCCTCTTGAGTCGAACCTAAATCTTCGGGTCGCAGCACAATTTCTTGGTGCGGGATGTTGTGCTGGCACAATGCCTGCATTAAAAATGTGCGGGTAATACCTTGTAAAATGCCAACTTCGACAGGCGGCGTTTGAACGATGCCGTCTCGGACAATCCAAAGGTTGCTGGTGGTTGCTTCTGTAACTTCGCCCCGATCATTGAGCAGTAGCGCATCGTCTGCACCCATCTGCTGCGCTTCTAGCAGCGCCAAAATGTTGTTGAGATAATTCCCTGTTTTAGCAGCAGGGTCAAGCGCTTGCTTACTATTGCGCAAGCGCTCAGGAATAACCAAGTGCAGCCCCGTCTGGGACATCTCCGGCTCTGGGGGAATGCTGGAAATGACAATGAGCAGGTTTGGCTCAAGCGCTGCGCTGGGCTGGAGGCTAATGGTAGACTCAGTGCCGCGACTTACAACAATCCGCACATAAGAGTCTGACCAATCTGCCTGGGAAAGGGTTTTTTCAACCTCGGACTGAATTTTTGCATCTGTCCAAGGTACGTCCATGTATAGATATGCCGCAGATTGACGAAGGCGATCAAGGTGTTCTTTTAGGCCAAAATGACGGCTGCGAAACGTGCGGACGACCTCATAAACGCTATCTCCATACAAAAAACCTCGGTCTAAAACCGAAACTTGAGCTGTTTCTGAAATATGACCGTTGAGATTTGTGAGGAGCGGCATAGGGCTTTATATACAGATGACATTGTCAATCTACCCGAATTTTTACAGCGTGAAGGCGTCTCGTTAAGATTATTTGTCTTAGGGTTATTTATCAATGTCTTGCTTCATGCGCTCTAGGGTTTTAGTCATTTGCTCAAACATCTGTTGAGACGTGATGCCAAACTGACTCATTTGCGTATTCATCTGCTCGACGGTGAGCTTTGCCATAAAGTCATCGGAAAGTTCAAAACGCTTCATAAACACGCGGTAGCGATCCATCATGGCTTCCATTTTCTCAATGAAAAGCACTTTCCCTTCTCGGTCAAATTTCCCGTAGTCGCCCCCCAATTTTGTTAATGACTGATAGTCGTCGAAAAGGTTTTTGGCTTCACTTTGGACAATTTCAGATTCAAAAAATCCCATAGCTGGTTCCGGTTCCTTCCTGTGGTCAAACTCAGACAGGCAGACAATTTATACCTTTATGGTATCGCCTGCGATCGCCCAAGCCTAGGGCGACCCATTAGGGAAAACCGTAATGCTAAGGGTTCGATAAACTGGTGTAGGGCTGTTGGTAAAAATGCTCTCAAAATGCATCTGGCCTCTAATCTCGGTTTCCATTGCTGTTGCCCATGACTCCCATGCAAGTTTATTTGGATTACAGTGCCACAACGCCCTGCCGCCCGGAGGCGATCGCCGCACTCCAAAACTCCCTCACCCAAGGATGGGGCAACCCGTCGAGTCTGCACGAATGGGGCAAACGGGCAGCATTTGCCGTAGAAGAAGCCCGTTGGCAGGTAGCACAGCTCATTAACGCGCCGTCGCCGGACTCCATTGTGTTTACTTCCGGCGGTACGGAGTCTAATAACCTGGCGCTGCTGGGGGCGGCTCGTCGGTTTGACGCGCCACAGCATTTAATTATTTCTAGCGTGGAACATCCGGCGATCGCCCAAACTGCTACTTTGCTCCAAACTCAGGGCTGGCAGGTTACGCAGCTCCCTGTCAATGCCTATGGTCGTGTAGACCCTGAAGATTTACGGGCGGCGCTTCAGCCGAATACAGCGATCGTTTCTGTTATTTATGGACAGAGTGAAGTGGGGACGCTTCAGCCCATTGAGGTATTGGGCACCATTGCTCAGGCGGCTGGGGCGCTCTTTCATACCGATGCGGTACAGGCGGCGGGACGCATCCCGCTTAATGTAGAGGCAATGCCCGTTGACTTAATGTCGCTCTCTAGCCATAAGATCTATGGCCCTCAAGGGATTGGGGCACTTTATGTCAAACCAGGTGCCATGATTAAACCGATTTGGGGTGGCGGCGGTCAAGAGCAGGGGTTACGCTCGGGCACACCTGCGGTTGCGCTTATTACGGCCTTTGGTGTTGCGGCGGCCTGTGCGTTATCCGAGGTTGGAACTGAACCGGAACGGTTAAGGGGGCTGCGCGATCGCCTCTTAACACAGCTCCACGATCTTGCACCTCTCAAACTGACAGGCGACCCAATTCATCGGCTACCCCATCACGCCAGCTTTTGTCTAATGACCGCTCAACCCATCAGCGGTCGAGAAATTGTCAAACAAATGAATGAAGCAGGGATTGGCATTAGTGCGGGTTCTGCATGTCACAGCGGCAAGCTTCAGCCTAGCCCAGTGTTAACCGCTATGGGCTATGAGGCGAAACTGGCACAATCTAGTCTTCGCATCACCCTTGGGCAAGCAACCACCAGAGAGGATATTGACTGGGTTGCAGTTGTGCTGCACCAGATTGTAACTCGGCTGACAGCCACCGCTGTGCAAGTTTAATTGACAATAAAAAAGCTGCCATTAATCTCAAGATTGATCGCAGCTATGGATAATTATAGATAAGTTGAGAACTAAGTAGATGGGGGTAATTAAATCACCGATGGAGTTTGGGTTTCGACTTCGCTCAACCCGCGCCAATACGGGAATTGAGGGTTGAGCGAAGCCGAAACCCGTTTTATAGTCAATTCAGTCTGCCTACTTAATTCACCTCAAAAAGGTAGGACGACCTGCCTGCAAAAGCTGCATTGAGTGAATTTGAGCATCAACCAAGAAAAACAGGCTGGCAAAAACCATGAGATAAATGCCCAGCGCTAGACTGGTTTTAGAACGTAACAGTGAGGGGAGTGAGTTCATCTTTCACCTGCACGGATTCAGATAGTAAGTGTACTCACAGTATGCTCCAAATGATGAAAGAATGAACAAAACCTGCTTCTTGTTTAAGACAGATTTATGATTCGTAATAAAACAGAAAAAACTTCGTCATTTTAGAGCTGCTAGCCAGCGATGCAGCACTGTCTTTAGACTGACAGCGGAATAGGGCAAGCAACATTCATCCCGCCTAAACCGCAGTAGCCATTAGGGTTTTTCGCTAAATACTGCTGATGATAAGCCTCGGCGAAGTAAAACTCAGGCGCATCTAAAATCTCGGTCGTAATGGTGCCATGTCCAGCATTTTTGAGCGCCTTTTGATATTCATCTCGTGAAGATTCGGCTAAAGACTTTTGCGCGGATGAATAAGTATAAATGCCTGACCGATATTGGGTACCTGCATCATTACCTTGGCGCATCCCTTGGGTCGGGTTGTGGCTTTCCCAAAATGCCTTAAGCAGTTCTGCGTAGGAGATGACCGCAGGGTCAAACACAACGCGCACCACTTCGTTGTGACCCGTCATGCCAGAACATACTTCTTGGTAAGTGGGGTTAGGGGTAAGCCCCGCAGCATAGCCCACGGCTGTGCTGTAAACGCCGTCTAGTTTCCAGAATGCCTTTTCTGCACCCCAAAAGCAGCCCAGTCCAAACATGGCGATTTCCATGCCTTCTGGATAGGGTGGCTTCAGGGCATTGCCATTTACAAAGTGGCGAGGTGGTACTGAAATCGCTTCTGGGCGGCCTTTGAGTGCGGTTTCGGGGGTGGGAAGGGTGGATTTTTTGCCAAAGCCAAACATAGCAACCTAACTTTTAGACTAAACAACATTATTGTGTCTTTAGCCTAACGAATTTGAGTAAAAAGGCTGAAGGGGCGATCGCCGTACCTAGCACAGCCAATCCTGTCGAAAATGGCGCAGAGAAACGCTACTCCCTGACCCAGCGACGATAGAGATTTTGAATAGATTGTGTGATGGTATTGTGCAAGTTGGAGCCAGAAGAAGCCGAAACCTCCTTTTGCTGAATTTCCATCAAAAGTTGTGCCTCAGCACTATCTACATTGCCGTCGCTGTAGATCAGGCCGCTAATTTCTTCGAGTAGCTGCTGCACTTCTTCTGGCACTGGCTGCTCACCCAGATACTCGTCAATCCAGCGATGGCATTCTTCTGTTGACACAGCGCGTAGGCCATTAAGCCAAGGGTTGAGTTCTGCATCATCTGATAACCCTTTTTGCTGGGCAATTCGTTGCAGACGCTGCTGTTCTTCGGGCTGCACTTTGCCATCTAGCCAGGCAGCACCAATTAAAATCTTGAGCAGTTGTTTGGCATTCTTAGACATGGAAGTGCTCCTATGGTGAAAGATGGTTTTCTACAGGTAGCAGGGGTGGATGAAGTGGGACGGGGTTGCCTTTTTGGACCTGTGGTAGCGGCTGCGGTCATTCTATCGCCCACCGCAGCAGAGGCGTTGCTGAAGGCAGGGGTTAAAGATAGTAAACAGCTTCGAGGGGCAGCGCGCGAGATTCTTTACGAAACCATAAGAACCCATGCGGTGGACTGCCGCATCGGAATGGCTTCAGCTCAAGAAATTGATCGCATTAATATTTTGCAGGCTAGTCTGCTGGCAATGCGTCGGGCGATCGCCCGTCTTTCTCCCCAACCCGATCTTTGTCTCATTGACGGGAATCGCCCCATCCCTAACTTTGCAATTTCGCAACAAACCATTATCAAAGGCGACCAGACTGAAGTGGCGATCGCCGCCGCCAGCATTATTGCTAAAGTGTGGCGCGATCGCCTTCTGGTTCGCCTAGACCGTCGCTATCCGGGCTATCATCTCGCTTCTAATAAAGGGTATGGGAGCCGTGTCCATCAAGAGGCACTGCAAACGTTGGGTTGTTCCCCTCAACATCGGCTATCGTTCTCGCCCTGTCAAAAAAGCTTACGCTATGGTGAGCAGGTTTCCCTATCCAATCAACTCTTGGGATAAAATAAACTGATTTCGTCCTGCTGCTTTCGCCTGGTATAGTGCGCCATCCGCCGCCTCAATGAGCGTATTGGGACTCATCGAAAGTGTTGGGATAACACAGGCAACCCCTAAACTTAGGGTCACAAAATCGTCCGTTAGAGAATGGCTATGGGGCAACTTCAGGTCTTTAATGTGGGCTTGAATGTGCCGAGCAACATTCATCCCACCTTGTGCATCAGTATTGGGCAAAATAACGGCAAATTCTTCTCCGCCGTAGCGTGCTGCGATGTCAGCAGGTCTTTTAACACTAACCTGAATCGCCTGTGCCACCTGTCTTAGGCAAGCATCACCCCCCAAATGTCCGTAGGCGTCGTTGTAGCGTTTGAAATGATCCACATCGCACATAATCAACGTCAAGGGTTGTTGCTCCCGCACCAGTCGTTCCCATTCCAGTGCTAGGCATTCGTCAAAGCGACGGCGGTTAGAGAGCTGCGTCAGACCATCCATGCTGGCTAACTGTTTAAGTTCTTGATTAGCCACCTGGAGCTGTTGGTAAAGGCCAGACTGATGAATGGCAATGACCAACTGGTTAGACAGTTGCTGAAGCAAGTTAATTTCCAATTGCTCCCAACGGCGAGGTGCGCTACATTCGTTGACCACCAGCAAACCCCACAGCCTTTCATGTTCGCCAATCGGAACCACTAAATTGGCTTGAATCCCCAAGTCTGATAGATTCTGGTGCTGGGTTTCTTCTGGTCTGGGTGCTGCCAAATCAGGAATGGAATGGATTCGACCGGAACGATAAAACTCAGCAGAAAACAGCGGCTGCGCTTCGTCGCCCCAAGATAAATCTTTGAGTAAAGGTACATTGGCGTTGACAGACTCAACGGCGATGGTGCCGCTTTCGTAAGGCTGAAATTGGTAAATGAGAACTCGGTCAACCTGTAAAAACTGACGAACTTCAGTCACTGCCATGGTTAGAATTTCTAGCAGATCAAGCGACTGACGAATACGCTGTGCGATTCGATTAATTAAGCGCTCTCGCACCATCTGCTTCTGTAATGCCGCCTTTGCCCGCTTGCGCTCTAAAATCTGTCGCTGTAGCTGCTCATTGGCGTGCTGAAGACTAGAAGTCCGCGCGTCCACAATTTTTTGGAGCGTTGTGATCGTCATGTGGGCTTCCATCGGATCCACAATGCTGAGGACGCTGGTTTGGGTCACAATTCCCGCTAATGCCCCCACAGCGTCAACCACAACTAAACGCTGAAGACCTTTGGCCTTCATTATTTCGTGGGCATTCCATAGGGTTTCTTCAGGCTGAAGTAACGTTAGGGGTGCGCTCATAATAGCGGCAGCGGCGGTTGTGCCCAGGTCAATACCTCGTAAACTCAGTTGGGCAATATCCCGTTCTGTCACAATGCCAATGGGTTTAACCATCAAATTTGGCTCTTGCGTTGTAACCACCACACAGCTCACCCGATGCTCATGCATCAGCTGCGTTATGGCAAGAGCCGAAGACTCGGCTAACGCTGAAACAACTGCCGTAGACATCACTTCTCTGACCCGCCGAAAGCGCAGTAGATCTACGGGGTTTAGAAACTCACGTAGGCTCTCCTGAGTAATAATGCCGCAGCACGCTCCAGTTGATGTAACTACGGGAAAGTGCCGAATTCGATGTTGACGCATCTTTGCTAAGACTTCTAGAAGATCCTGTGTCACAGGGTCTTCTAAGCAAATTAAATTGCGCGTCATTACGTCTGCGATCGTTAATGCGGTTAAGGGTCTTGCCGTTGCGACTAACCGCACTAAATCGCGATGCGTAAAGATGCCGACTAAGCGTTGTTCATCACTGACCAAAGCGTAGTCCGCATGTTGACCTGCGATGAGCGCCAGCACCGTTGTGACAGATGTGGTGCCATCCACATTGAGTGGAGTACGATTAATCGCCTGGTGCATCGGAAAGTCTGAGGGTAAGGTCATAGGACAAACCAGGAAGTTTTTATGAAAACCCTGAGGGATAGTTAACCTAGAATTCCCTAGCTGCGTGCTTCGTCTTAACGCAAATTCTTAGGGACTATCATCAACCTTAGCAATAAGAATCTGTTTACTTTTTAATTCACCTCGGAATGCCAAAAGCGAAGCTATCGGTGGTGCCTGCTCTGATTTGGCAGTTTGGGGGCAGATTGATCTGTGCTGCTACGACTGGGAAACCACTCTTACGAATTAAAATCTAGGGATATTTACCCCAAAACCTACCCCGCCACTTTATAAATAACGCTCAAAAGCATTGCTGTATATCGCCAATAGCCTTCCATGATTCTACAAATATCAAAAACATTAACGAAGATCGGTAGACCTGTGAGATAATTAATGATTGTGTCTAGCTAAATTACCCGTAAAGACTCATGGCTAAGGGCGTCCGTGTCATTATTACCTTAGAGTGTACCGAGTGTCGCTCTAACTCCAACAAGCGATCGCCTGGCGTATCGCGCTACACCACAATGAAAAACCGTCGCAATACGACTGCACGGCTAGAGCTAAAAAAATTCTGTACGCACTGTAATACCCATACAGTGCATAAAGAAATTAAGTAAGATGCCTTGCGCTACTTACTCTAAACTCAACTTGTTTTAAGTCAACCCAGCATAAGTTCTAAGACTATGGCCTACTTTCGACGTCGCGTCTCTCCCATCAAACCTGGCGACCCCATCGACTATAAAGATGTTGACCTTCTGCGTCGCTTTATTACCGAGCGCGGCAAAATCTTGCCCCGTCGCATCACAGGTTTAACCTCTAAACAGCAGCGAGATCTCACCACATCGATCAAGCGCGCCCGCATTCTGGCGCTGTTGCCTTTCATTAACGCAGAAGGCTAGTTCTAGAAGACGCGCTGCTTTAGCTTAAGCAACGTTTAAGGCATAAAGACTCAGGTAATCTAGGTCTAAAATAGGGTTGCATTGAGCCTAGGTTTTAAAATTTTACCTAGGCTTACTGGTGTTTATAGGTTAATGAGCCGCCATTTGTGGATAAGGGAACATTAGTTGAGTTTCGAGGCCAAGGAGATGCGCCCAAGCTGGGCGTTGTAGAGCGGCCTGAAGGCAAGAAAAACTGGGTTGTAGTGGATGAAAGAGACCACGCTCATACTCTGCATCCTCGCCAAATTACGTTTTCAGCTTCCGATCAGCCGTATCGCGCCGCAGATATTGCTGCATTTCTGAAATCTGTGGAGGTTTTTCTAGACCCCTCCAGTCTGGAAATTGCCTGGGAAATTCTGATTGAAGAAGGCGGTCGTGCTGTCGCACCCAAAGAGCTGGCGCAACTCTTATTTTCAGAGCAGTCTGTCCCTTGCTGCTATGCAGCCCATCGGCTGTTAAGTGAAGACAAGCTCTACTTTAAGCAAAAGGGCGATCTCTACGAACCGCGCACCGCAGCGCAAGTAGCGGAGCTAAAGCACCAAATTGAGCGAGAAGCCCAGCGGCAAATTGAACAAAAGGCGTTTTTTGAGCGCTGGCAGCGGGCGCTAGCAGGTGAGGTTGTGGAATGGCAGACGGGCGATCGCCTCTACCTCACCGCCCTAGAGAAATACGCCCTCTTTGCCGAAGAATCCACCACTCGAGCGACCGCCGCCGATCTCCTCAAGCAAATTGGGCGACAAGACAGCCCTCAATCGGCCTTTCAAGTCTTGGTTGATTTGGGCTTGTGGAGCGTTCATGAAAACCTATTTGTGCGCCGGAGTAACTTGCCCATGCAGTTTTCTGAGAGCGTCTTAGCGGCTGCGCAAGATCGCCTAACCCTCACTCCGCCAGATTTAGAGCTTCATCGCAAAGACCTCACCCACCTCAAGGTCTACACCATTGACGATGAAAGCACCGCTGAAATTGACGATGGCCTGAGCCTAGAAACCCTTGAAAATGGACGGCAGCGCGTGTGGGTTCACATTGCCGACCCCAGTCGCTGGGTGAGTCTGGGGGACGAACTCGACAAAGAGGCCCAGCGCCGTAGTACGACCGTGTACTTGCCCACGGGCATGATTCCTATGTTCCCCATTGAGCTGTCTACAGGCCCCATGAGCCTTATTCAGGGTCAGCTTTGCTGCGCCCTCAGTTTTGGTGTCACCCTAAGTGACGATGGCGCGGTTGAGAGTTATGACATTGCGCCTAGCACCATTAAACCCACCTATCGCCTCACCTACGACGACGTAGACGAGATTTTAGAGCTAGGGGTACAGGCAGAACCTGAGCTGATTGCTCTATCTGGATGGGCAGAGCGCCGTAACGCATGGCGCATGGGGCAAGGAGCCATCACTATTAACATGCCAGAATCGGTCATTAAAGTGAACGGTGATGATATTGATATCATGGTGCTAGCAGATTCTCAGGCGCGTAACCTTGTCGCTGAGATGATGATTTTGGCGGGTGAAGTGGCTGCCAGCTACGGTCAAGCCCACGAGTTGCCCCTGCCCTTTCGTTCTCAACCCCAGCCAGAACTCCCGCCCGAAGAAGAGCTAATGCAGCTTGAGGCAGGCCCTGTGCGGTCTTCTGCCATTCGGCGCTGTATGCCGCGCAGTGAAGTGGGCATTACGCCTGCACGCCACGCCAGTTTGGGGCTAGAGGGCTACTGTCAGGTCACATCCCCCATTCGTCGCTACGCTGATTTATTGGCGCATTTCCAAATTAAGGCGCATCTACGAGGTGAACCCCTGCCCTTCAGCGCCGCAGATCTGCCGACGTTGCTCTCTAGCATTGGCACCATCGTGCAAGAGTCTAACTTTATCGAACGTCAGACCAATCGGTACTGGAGTTTAGAGTTTTTGCGTCGTCAGGGCAATACTGTCTGGCAGGCAATGACGCTGCGCTGGCTACGAGAGCATGAAAGCTTAGCGCTCATTATGCTTGAAGACTTGGGCTTGGAAGTGGCGATGCGGTTTAACCGATCCGTAGAGCTAGGCGAACATCTTCAGGTTAGAGTAATCTCTTCAGACCCTCGCATGGATCGCATTGTTTTAGAAGAGTGCTACGAGACAACGACTTCAGTCTCTTGAGCGCAGTCCTTGAAATGAGCGTATAGACCAATACCGCCAAGGCAGTGGGTTGAGTCCTTAAACTAGTTGTGTTGCCAATCGCGTCAGGAGCAGTTAAACATGGCCTCTCAAGGGTGCTTAAGATGGATATCTGCGATACTGGCTGCGGTCGGTTTAGGCCAAGCGGGAGTAACCCTAGCTCAAACGGCAATCAATGCAGGTGCTACTCCCGACCGTTTTGAAATTGCGCTGATTGGTGATGCCCCCTATTCTGCACTCGAAGAGCAGCAGTATCCTAATGTGATTGCGGATATCAATCGCAGTAAGGCGAGTTTTGTCATCCATGATGGCGATATCCAAAGTAGTGCCACGCCCTGTACTGATGAGCTGGTGATGAGTCGGCGATCGCTCTACCAAAGCTTCCGCATTCCTTTTGTGTTTGTGCCTGGTGACAACGAATGGACAGACTGTCATCGCACCGGAGGCGATCCGCTGACACGCCTTACTAAGCTGCGAGAGCTAATGTTTGCGACAGACTCTAGCTTAGGTCAGACCGTCCTCAAGCTAGAGCGCCAAAGTCAGTCACCCAAGTATGCTGCCTACCGCGAAAACGTGCGCTGGAGCTATGGGTCTATTTTGTTTGTGGGGCTGCACTTGGTAGGAAGCAACAACAACCTAGGCCGCACCCCTGAGATGGATCGAGAATTTAAGGCGCGCAATGCGGCTAACTTAGAGTGGCTGAAGTCTTCGTTTGCATTAGCACGGCAGCAGCAGCGCAGCGGTGTGATGCTTGTAATGCAGGCGAATCCTGGGTTTGAGCTACCTCGTGAGCAGCGCACGGGCTTTAATGATTTTTTAGATGCTCTTCAGCCCGAAGTGACTCAATTTGGTAAGCCCGTCGTGCTGGTTCATGGTGATAGTCACTATTTTCGGATTGATAAGCCGCTGGTCGATTCGCGCAATCAGCGCGTTATGAACTTTACCCGTGTTGAAACCTTTGGACCACCAGATATGCACTGGGTAAGGGCAACGGTTGACCCCAGCGACCCCAATTTGTTTCAGTTTGAACCCATTGTGGTCAAGGCCAATATTAACTAAGCTTATTTGAAGACTGGTTCCCAGAATAAAAACCTGAAATGCACTACCTTATAGACAGTCTTTCGCACGATAGGGTTTATGGTAGAAGCGGTCAAACCTCAGTATCAGATTACTTGGATTAATGCGCTGGTCGATATTCCGCAGTCCGCATGGGATGCCCTAGCCTTGCCGCTCAAAACGCCTTTTCTAGAATGGGAATGGCTTACGAATCTTGAAACCTCCGGTAGCGCCACGGCTAAAACGGGCTGGCTCCCGAATCACCTTACGATCTGGCGTGGGCAAACCCTCATTGCTGCTGCGCCGCTCTACATCAAAAGCCATAGCTATGGCGAGTTTGTCTTTGACCAAGAATGGGCGGATGTTGCCCGTCGCGTGGGACTTAACTACTACCCTAAACTTCTGGGGATGGTTCCCTTTACCCCTGCTGAAGGCTATCGCTTTTTAATTGCTCCTAACGAAGACGAGGCGCTGCTGACGGATTTAATGGTGCAGGCGATTGATCGGTTTTGTGAGCGGAACCGAATCTCGGGCTGTCACTTTTTGTTTGCCGACCCCCAGTGGAAAGCCCAGCTTGAGGCGCGGGGCTACACGCCTTGGCTGCACCATAGCTATATCTGGGACAATGGCGAATTTGATACCTTTGATGGCTACCTGAGCGCCTTTAATGCCAATCAGCGCCGCAACATTAAGCGAGAGCGCAAAGCGGTGCAGGAGGCAGGTTTAACCTTAAAAGTCTTTACAGGCGAAGAGATTCCTGAATCTTTATTTGGGCTAATGCATCGTTTTTATAACGACACCTGCGAAAAGTTTATGTGGGGCAGCAAGTACCTCACGGCACAGTTTTTTCGGCAACTTTATCCGAAGTACGCTCATCGGGTTCTGTTTGTGGCGGCCTTTGCCGAAGGTCAAGCACATCAGCCTGTGGGCATGTCCTTTTGCTTAACCAAGGGCGATCAGCTTTATGGTCGCTACTGGGGCAGCGATCGCGACATTGACTGCCTGCACTTTGATGCGTGTTACTACACACCCATTGAGTGGGCGATCGCCAACGGTATCCAGCGCTTTGACCCTGGTGCAGGCGGCCGGCACAAAAAGCGTCGAGGTTTCCCTGCAACAGCTAACTATAGCCTGCATCGTTTTTATCATCAGCGCTTTGACCAAGTGTTTCAGCACTATATCGGCGATATTAATGCCGCTGAAGCTGAAGCCATTGAGCAAATTAACCAAGACTTACCGCTGAAGCTGAAGCTAGATTGAGTGGGTAGGTTAGGGGTGATCGCAGCAGAGTAAGCACTTAACAATTTTCATGAGCAGCGTGATTACTAAACAATGCTTGAGAAGTATCGATGAAATTCAGTAAGATCAGGATATGAAGTTTGAGTGGGACGAGCGAAAGAATCAGACCAATATTGCAAAGCATGAGCTTGATTTTGCAGATGTATCTAAAGTTTTCAGGTTCCCGCTTCGGATTGGCTTAGATGAACGGCAAGATTATGGAGAAGATCGATGGATTGGTATTGGAATACTTGACGGACGTGTGGTGGTTGTAGTTTTCACAGAGCCAGAAGAACAAGTTATTCGTATTATTTCACTTCGTAAAGCACTGCCCTATGAACGAAAATGCTATGAACAGTTCCTCAAGGACGAATTGGGAGAAGGTTGACGCCCTGACGGAAGGTGAAATTGATACTTCCGATATTCCACCCTTAAGTAAAGAGTTTTTTAGTAAGTCGCGGTGGTGGAAGCCTGTTACACCACTGAATGTTTTGGTGCAAGTTGACCCCAATACTTTGGCTTGGTTTCAGGCACAAGGTGACGAATACGAGCAGAAAATGGCGGCGGCACTGCGGATTTATGCAGATGCTCACAAGGTATAGTCAATCTAATAAACTCTAGGGCGTAAGTTGGCTTCTTAAGAAACGTTCACTTGCTCCGCCTAAGAAGACTTAACGACCACATTCACAATGCTGGCAGAGGATTCAAACATTGTCCCATGAATTTTAATAGTAGAACCAACTCGAATCCGCTTGAGTCCCAGAAATAGGCCGCTTTGGGTAGAGTAGCCTTTGCCTTCGAGCTTCAAAAGCAGGTTAGAGCCAAACTGCATTTCGGGCCGAGGTTCGGGCTGGGGCTTCACGGATCCATCCGACTGGGTGGCAACAACCGTGGTAGGAATTCTCTCCACTGACTTAAGCGTAAGGGGCAGCAACGCTGAGTTTTTAATAGAGACTTTTACTTTATCGCCTGGACGAAAGGTACCTTGAATATCCGTGTCGCTGATGCCGGAGATACTGGTTTCTAGGACAACGGTGCGCTGCGGAATGCCCACTTTAATGAGCGGCAACCCTTCTGGCCCAGGCCAAAAGCATAGATAAAGTAACGCTGCGATCAAAACGGCGATCGCGCCTCCATTCATCCATCTAGATTGAGCCGAGCGGCGAGTGAGAGATGTCACAGAAACCTCTAGCGAATGATTGAACCTTGCTTTAAACAGCACATTGGCGTTCATCGTAGCAAATCTTAGG
>JBGSVR010000012.1:0-12020 GCA_041752855.1 Thermosynechococcaceae cyanobacterium | reverse complement strand
GTTTCCGATGTCAATTTTCTGGGTCAGACTATTTTTGCCACTGGTTTTATCCCGACAGGCGTTGCAGAATCGGTGAATGGCGCACATACTGCGGTTGGCGGGTTGTCTGGCGTTACCTACGACTCGGTCAACAACCGCTATTTTGCAATTTCGGATGATCGCTCTCAGTTTGCGCCAGCTCGTTTTTATACCTTTACAACCGATCCAAACTCGATATCGACAACGGGCGTGACCTTCACTAACGTTACCCCGCTCAAAGACCCCTCTGGAAATTTCTTTGCTGCTCTGAGCGTGGATCCTGAAGGGATTGCTTTAACTCAAAATGGGACGGTTTACATTTCTTCGGAAGGGGAAGCAAACCCTGGTGCTGGGCGCGTGACCAATCCGTTTATCAAAGAATTCGACTTGGCGACCGGACAAGAACTGCGATCGCTGAGCGTTCCGAAAAAGTTCTTGCCCGTTGTGCAGGACACCAATAGCAATGGCGTTGTCGATACTGGCGATACCCAAACAGCAGGGATTCGCAATAACCTAGCCTTTGAGAGCTTGACCATCACGCCGAACCAGAAAACGCTCTACACCGCTACCGAAAATGCTCTCTTTCAAGATGGAGGCGTGGCTAACCCCACCACTGGCACCCGCTCTCGCATTCTGCAATACAACCTTGCTACTGGACAGTCCGAAAAAGAATACCTTTACGTTACCGACCCAGTTGCTGTCCCCCCAAATCCTGCCGGACAGTTCAGTACCAATGGCTTGGTAGACCTATTGGCAATCGACGATCGCGGCACGCTGCTGGCGCTGGAGCGCTCGTTCTCGACGGGTGCGCCAGGGACAGGCAACACTATCAAAATCTATGAGATTTCCTTGCAGGGTGCGACGGATATTGGCTCCATTGATGCGCTCAATAGTTTGACACCAGAAAAACTGGCGGCGATCGCCCCTGCTCAAAAGCGCCTACTGCTCAATCTCGATGACCTGGCTTTGCCCACAGGACTCGATAACGTTGAAGGTCTAACCTTTGGCCCTAAGTTGGCAGATGGTCGTCAGTCAATTGTGTTGGTGAGTGACAACAACTTTAGCGGCACCCAATTCACCCAGGTTTTGACGTTAAGCGCAGACCTCATCCCCACCGCAACCCCAATCGTAGAAACGCGCCCTGCACTTTTGGACGATTCTGCTAAGCCCTTTAGCGAAAGAGCCGATGCAGACGACCCTGCAATCTACGTCAATCCAACGGATGCCGCCCAGAGCTTGGTGCTGACCAGCGTTAAAAACGGCGGCCTGCGAGTGTACGACCTCTCTGGCAATTTGGTACAGACGATTAATCCGCCTGATGCTGCTAACCCCAGCACCGTTCGCTACAACAATATTGACTTGCAGTATGGCTTTACCGTGGGTGGGCAAAAGCTAGATATTGCCGTGGCAAGCGATCGCAACAATGACAAGCTCGCCATTTTCAAAATCAACCCCAACGCCACCAGCGGCAACGTTCTTGAGGACATCACCGACACCAGCGCAGCGACGCTGTTCCAAGGCGCACCCTTTGCGGCGCCCTACTCGGCTTCGGCTCGAAGTGCCTACGGATTGGCGCTCTATCGCAGCCCTATTACCAATGATTACTACGCCTTCGTGAGCCGTCGTCAAACGGGAGATGTGGTTCAGCTCAAGCTGATTGACAAAGGCAACGGCAAGATTGGCTACGAACAGGTGCGATCATTTACCATTCCTTCGCCCACGGCAGCGGGACGCTCAGCCCAAACCGAAGGAATGGTGGTAGACCAAGAAACCGGATTTCTCTACATCGCCCAGGAGGAAGTGGGCATCTGGAAATTCCAGGCCGAACCGACAGGCAGCAACACGGGCAAGCTGATTGATAAGGTGCAGTTTGAAGGGGGCAAAAACCTCGTTGACGATGCCGAAGGACTCACGATTTACTACGGCAAAAACGGAACGGGCTATCTGCTGGCATCCAGTCAAGGCGATAACACCTTTGCCGTTTACACCCGCGAAGGCAATAACGACTACATCGGTCAATTTGCCGTCGGCAATAACGGCAGCATCGACAGCGTGCAGGAGTCGGATGGTGCCGATGTGATTAACCTCCCCCTTGGCTCCAACTTCCCCTCTGGTTTATTTGTGACCCAGGATGGCAACAACGACCCCGCCACGGTTATTGATGATGAGAACGTCAGCTCCAACTTTAAGCTGGTTCCCTTCGAGAATATTGCCAACGCCTTCCCCACGCCCCTCAAGATTGATACCAGCAGCTACGACCCCCGCAACCCCGTTGCTCAGCCCAAGCTGACCACCTATGACTTCACGAATCTACCGAAGTTAGGTACCACCTCCAAAGGCCAAGATATTCTCTTAGGCGGCTTTTCTGGCCTTGCGTTCCAAGGGCTAGCCCCCAACGGCAATCTAAAGTTTGTCACCCATACGGATAGAGGACCCAATGGTGAACCAACGGGGCAAAATCGACCCTTCTTCTTGCCCAACTTCCAGCCCGAAATTGTCAGCTTTGAACTCAACCAAAACACGGGCGAGATTGCTATCACTAAACGCACAGGGCTATTCCGCGAAGATGGGACAACCCCATTAACAGGGTTGCCAAACCTTCAGGCAAAAACGAATGGTCTGGCGTACACCGATGAAATTGGCGTTGACTTAGACGGCAAAGTCTTAGCAAACGATCCGTTAGGTGCCGATGTAGAAGGCATTGCGGTTGCGCCCAATGGCGACTACTGGATGGTAGATGAGTACCGCCCCGCCATTTACCACTTTGATATCAACGGTAAACTGCTTGATCGCTTTATTCCTAAAGGCACCGCCACTGCTCCAGAACCCGACAGCGCACCTGGAACCTTCGGGACAGAGGTATTGCCAGAAGTCTACGCCCAGCGTCGCAGCAACCGAGGGTTTGAAGCCGTTGCCCTGGATGGCGATAAGCTCTACGCCTTTATTCAAAGTGCAATCGACAATCCTGATAATGCTGGCGATACGGCCTCTAGAGGTTCGCGCAATCTCCGCATTCTAGAATTTGACATTGTTTCTAAAACCGTCACGGGCGAGTATCTCTATCTTCTCGATAACATCACGGGTACTGGCAATGCCAGAACGGACAAAATTGGAGATGCTGTCGCCTTGGGGAATGGCAAGTTTGCTGTAGTTGAGCGCGATGACCTCGCAACCAGTGCTTCTAATAAGCTGATCTACCAGATCGACCTTGCTGGGGCGACCAACATTAATAACACTGCCAACTTCACTTTGCCTGCTGGCAAAACCATTGAACAACTGACCCCTGCTGAGCTATCGACTGCCAAAATTGCCCCTGTCAACAAGAGCCTGATTGCAAATGCGGCTCAGTTGGGCTACACCGGAGTCGAAAAGCTAGAGGGGCTGGCCTTGGTGGCACCCAATACCCTCGCGCTCATCAACGATAACGATTTCAACGTAAGCGGCAACTCACCCACTGAAAGATTAGGGATTCTAGAACTCCCCAAAAATCTTGAGGTGACACCCACAACCGTGGATTTAGAGCTGAGCCAAACCGTTGACAACGCTGCTCCTCAGGTTGGCGATACAGTGGTTTTGAGTCTTACCATAACGAACAAAGGTCCGGCAACAGCAACGGGTATTCAGGTTAAAGACCTATTGCCCCAAGAACTGACGCTTGTAAACACTGAGCAAGGTTCCTACAACAGCCAAACCGGAATTTGGGCAGTTGGAACCCTAACCGCCAACAGCAGCATTACGTTAAAGGTGACGGCTAAGGTCACAGGTGCTGGTGCCCTCAAAAACACCGCTGAGATTGTGGCAGCAAACCAGTTCGATATTGACTCTACCCCCAATAATGGCAAGGTTGGAGAAGACGATTTGGCGACAGTTGCGATCGCTGCTGCACCTGGCGTTACGCTTAAAGGCTTTGCGTCTCTCCCTGCCGATTCTTTTGCCAATGGCCCTGCTGCCGGAAGCGCCGTTGCAAACCCAACCAATGGACGCACGACTCCTTTTCCTGGTCAGCCGATTCAGGGCTTCAGCGGTGTGCAGGTGGCGGATGCCAATTCGTTCTACTTTATGCCAGATAACGGATTTGGGGCTAAAGGCAACAGCGCCGATTTCTTGCTGAGAGTTTATAAAGCCGACCCCAGTTTCCGAGGGGCTGAACTCAATGGTGATGGCAGTGTCAAAGTCCAGAGCTTCATTCAGCTTTCTGACCCTGACAAGAAGGTGCCCTTCAAGATTGTGAATGAGGGGACAGGCGATCGCCTCTTAACAGGCGCAGATTTCGACATTGAATCGTTCAATATTGCAGCCGATGGCACCCTTTGGTTTGGGGAAGAATTTGGACCTTATGTGCTGCACACCGACGCGACGGGCAAGGTGCTAGAGGCTCCGATTCCAACGCCCAACCCATTTAAACTCAATACCCTAGATGGCAAAGCGCCCATCGTTATTGGGCACAGGGGCGCAAGTGGCGAACTGCCAGAACATACCTTAGGGGCATACAAACGGGCGATCGAGCAGGGGGCAGACTTCATCGAACCCGACTTGGTTTCGACCAAGGACGGGGTACTGATCGCCCGTCACGAGCCGAACCTGATCAACACCACCGATGTGGCAAGCCGTCCAGAATTTGCTAGCCGCAAGACCACCAAGATCGTGGACGGCATTGCAGAAGAAGGCTTCTTTGCCTCTGACTTCACCCTGGCAGAGATTAAAACGATTCGAGCCATCATGCCCCAGGGCTTCCGCACCCAGGTCTTTAACGGCCTGTATGAAATTCCAACCCTGGAAGAAATTATTGCCTTGGTGAAGCAGACCGAAGCCGATACCGGACGTAAAATCGGCATCTATCCAGAAACCAAGCATCCAACCTTCCATGACGACTTAGGACTGTCGCTTGAAGAGCCGCTGCTCGCTACGCTGCAAAAGACAGGCTTCACTGACCCCGATCGCATCTTTATCCAATCCTTTGAAGTCAGCAACCTGAAGGAGCTGAATCAAAAAACTGACCTGCCGCTGGTTCAGCTCTTAGATGCTTTCGATGTTGGTTTGGATGGCTCCCTAATCTACGAATCGGTCAACAAGCAGCCCTATGACTTTACGGTCAAGGGCGACCCCCGCACCTACGCAGATCTTCAAACCCCTGACGGCTTAAAGGAAATTTCGACCTATGCCGACGGCATTGGCCCTTGGAAGCGAATGATTATCTCCGTGAAAGGGGTGGATGCCAACGGAGATGGACAGGCGGATGACGTGAATGGTGATGGAGCCGTCAATGATGCGGACAAAACCACAACGGCTCCCACGTCTCTGGTAAAAGACGCTCATGCTGCTGACTTACTGGTACATCCCTACACCTTCCGTAATGAAGGGCGCTCTTTGGCCTCCAACTACAATGGCGACCCCGCTCAAGAGTTTCAGCAGTTCATCAATTTAGGGGTAGACGGCTACTTTACCGATTTCCCTGCTACGGGCGACCTAGTGCGCGATCAAATTACGGCACCCTTTGTGCGATCGCCCCAAAACCCTGATGTGTTGAAAAAAACAACCTTTAACACCCTAGATGGCAATGCCCCCTTAGTGATTGGTCATCGTGGTGCCAGCGGTTCACGCCCAGAGCATACCCTAGAGGCTTACAAACTGGCGATCGCCGATGGAGCTGACTTCATTGAGCCGGACTTGGTAGCCACCAAAGACGGCATTTTAGTGGCGCGTCACGAAAACGCCCTTGCCGTTTTGAATGCCGATGGTAGCGTCAACCGTACCGATACGGGCACCGATATTGCCACCCGCCCAGAGTTTACCGATCGCAAAACCACAAAGGTGATTGACGGTCGCACCATTACAGGCTGGTTTACCGAAGACCTGACGTTAGCCGAAATCAAAACCTTGAATGCGATCGAGCGTCTGCCCGACTTACGCGGCACCCGATTTGATGGCGATAAGCTCAAAGTGCCGACCCTCACTGAAATTATTGATTTAGTGAAGCAGGTCGAAAAAGACACCGGACGCAAAATTGGCATTTATCCAGAAACCAAGCACCCCACCTTCTTTGCCACAGAAGGGACGCGTCTAGACGGCACTAAAATCAATACCAACTTAGGCAAGCTGTTGGTAGACACCTTAGTTGCCAACAGCTTCACCGACCCAAAGCGAATCTTCATTCAATCCTTTGAAGTCGGCAATCTTCAAGAATTGAATAGCGTCATCATGCCAGCCGCTGGTATTGATATTCCTCTCGTTCAGCTTTATGGCGGCGCAACCGATAAACCCTACGATTTCAGGGTTAGCGGCGACCCTCGCACCTACGGTGATTTGACCAAGCCTGCCGAACTTGCCAACATTGCCCAATACGCCGCTGGGATTGGCCCTAACAAGCGCTTAATCGTACCTGCTAACACCGTTGACCTCAACAACGATGGTAGAGCCGACGACCTCAACGGCGATGGGCAAATCAGCGATGCTGATCGCCGTTTGGGTACGCCTACCACTTTGGTGCAAGATGCCCATGCCGCAGGCTTACAGGTGCATCCCTACACCTTCCGCAACGAAGGCATTTTCTTAGCCGCAGACTACGGCGGCGACCCCAAAAAAGAATTTGAGCAGTTTATTGCGCTGGGCGTAGATGCCTACTTCACAGATTTCCCTGGTACGGGCGACTTAGTGCGCGATCAGTTGGTGGGTCAACCTGCGGTTGCCAATCTGGGCGGCTCTAGGGGCTTTGAGGGGATGGCGATCAGCTTAGACAAAAAGACGCTCTACCCACTGCTCGAAGGCACGGTGGTTGGCGACCCTGCCAATGCGCTTCGGGTTTACGAATTTGACGTTGACTCGTCAAGCTTTAAGGGACTGCTCGGCTACTACCGCAAAGAAAACCCCGCCAACGCCATTGGCGACTTTACCGTCATTAACAAAACCGAATACTTGGTGATTGAGCGCGATAACAACCAGGGTGCTGCGGCCAAGTTCAAGAAGATCTTCAAAGTAGACCTTTCTCAAAAAGATAAAGACGGCTACTTTGCCAAAGAAGAGGTTGTTGATCTGCTCAATGTCAAAGACCCCAACGATCTTAATCAAGACGGCAGCAGCAAGTTTACTTTCCCATTCCAAACCATTGAATCTATTGTTGTTTTAGATGCCAATACGCTCCTCGTGGACAACGACAACAACTATCCGTTCTCGATTGGTCGTCCTCCGGCGATCGACAACAACGAAATTATTCAGCTCAGCCTGAGTAAGCCGCTGAATCTTGCAACCCCCGTCCTGAGCGTGGTGGCTGAACCCGCAGCCGCAACAGAAGCCGAGAGTAAGCCTGGTATTTTCCGCGTAACCCGCGTTGCTAACACCAGCACGGCTCAAACGTTTAGCTACACCCTCAGCGGCACCGCCACCAATGGCATTGACTACGCCACTCTAACAGGAACTGCCACCATTGAAGCCGGACAAACATCTGTAGAGATTAAAATTATTCCGGTTGATGATGCCGTGTTTGAGCCGAATGAAACCGTCTCTCTCAAGATCAACGACGGAACAGGCTATACCGTAGATCTTGCGTTGGCAAATGCCACGGTTACTATCGTTGACAATGACGTTGATCGACCAACCGTATCGCTTGTGGGAACGCCTGGAGATGACGACCTATTTGCCAAACCTGGCTCTCCCTTTGATGGTCAAAACGACATTGTGTTTACGGGGGCAGGAAATGACACGGTAGATTTAGTGACCGTATCGGCATCCCCTACGGCTGGTAACAACCGCATTAATACGGGCAGCGGTAGTGATACGATTTTTGCGAACAAAAATGATCGCCTCTTCGGCAGCACTGGCTCCGACACCTTTGATGCAACCGATGGTCAAGGGGGCAACCGCATCTCGGGTGGCGCTGGTGATGATGTGTTCTTTTTAGGGAAGGGCGATCGCGCTTTAGGTGGGGACGGCAATGACAAATTCTATGTCCAAGCAGGAGGCGATAACCTGCTATCTGGTGGTGCAGGCAGCGACCAATTCTGGATTGTGAATGCAGAACTACCGAGTAGCGCAAATACGGTTCTAGATTTCCAAATTGGCACAGATGTCATTGGGTTCTCTGGTGCTGCTAGTCTGGGTATCTCTGCAACAACGCTCAAACTCAATCAGGTGGGGACAGATACGGCTATTCTGTTTGGAACTCAAACCTTGGCGACCTTAAGTGGTATTCAAGCAGCAGACCTAACGCTAAACAACCCAAACCAGTTTGTTTTTGCTTAGTCTAATGGCATTAAGCAACTCAGGGTGAGCTTTAAAGATCATATTCATAATCCAAAAGCTAGCAAGCCTAAAGAGGCAAGATCTAATAAAAGATTTTTGCCTCTTTTCTTTTTTAACTCAACAGATTAATCTGCAAATTCATCAAACGCGATAGACCTATGAGACAAGACTGGTTTCCCACGCCAATCTGGAACTTTCAGCACGAAAATCATCAAGCTCTTAATAAAAACTTGCTCAACAACATAATTCAAGAGAAAAAAATTGACACCCAAGGTATAAATATTTCTAATGTTATGGGCTGGCATAGTAAGGATGATTTGCATCAAAGAACTGAATACAAAGAATTCGCAGCAATTGCATCTAACCTTGCCCTTGAAGTTGCGACAGAACAAAAGTGGGACTTAAACCTTGTTAGTCCTATTATCAATAACTGCTGGGCAATGGTAAACGAAAAGAATGCCTTTAATGTCTTGCATCACCACCCTAATTCAATGCTGAGCGGCGTCTACTACGTTAAAGTCCCTGAAAATTCTGGGAATATCTATTTTTATGATCCAAGGTCAGGCGCTCAAATGCTTTTGCCGCCTTTTCAACAAATGACATCGTTCACGATTGGCAAGATTAGCTATAAGCCTATTGAGGGAATGTTCTTAATCTTTCCGAGCTGGCTCTGGCACGGCGTGGAACTGAATAGTTCTGACGAGAGTCGAATTTGTTTAAGTTTTAATATTGGCACTTCTATTAAATAAGCCATAAATTAATTCTTAATAATTATTCGCATGATTTAGCCTAGGTTTAATCTGCCCTTAAGCCAAGTTTAACTATCTATTTGAGAGTTGAATATATATTATAGAGGGTTTCAAGAATGAGTTTTGAATGCTCATCTGTAGGCCAATCTGGAAAAGTATTCAACAATAGAAACACCAGGCAATTTTATGTCAACTCTTTCCTTCGATACAGCTCAACCTTCTCAGGTTAAAGGCTTAAACGGCTATACGGTTGATCCCATTTTTACCGTTGGCGACAAAATTGGCGACTACGTTCCTCCTGGTATTCTCGATGGGATTGGTGCTTACGCTCTTAATGACACAACTGTTCGGTTACTGGTTGTCAATGAAGTGGCAAGTACCGATGGTTATAAATACACCCTCAAAAACGGTGCCCAACTCCCTGGAGCTAGAGTTAACTACTTTGATGTTGACAAGCGCACATTCCAAATCACTGGTGCTGGACTAGCCCATGACACAATCATTAACCGCGCAGGTGAAGTGGTTGACGCTGCAACTGATTTGGAGTTTGGTGGAATTCAACGCTTTTGCTCTGCGGCTTTGTTTGAAGCAAACCAATTTGGTGCAGGCATCGGTTTAGCTGATCGCATTTTCTTCAGTGGTGAAGAATCCCTTGGCGGCACACAGTTTGCTCTAGACACCAAGACCAATGTCTTACATGCAGTGCCTGCATTTGGTCGTGCTGGTTGGGAGAACGTCACTGAGTTAAACACTGGTCGCACCGATAAGGTTGCCTTCATGATCGGCGACGATGGCGTTGCGCCTCTGTCTATCTACATCGGTGATAAAAATGCCAAGAACGATGGCAGCTTCTTAGATCGCAATGGATTGGCTCAGGGTAAGCTGTTCGTATGGGTTGCTGACGATCCAGCCGATGCTAACGATGTCATCGAACTCAAAGAAGATCAATTCAACGGCAACAACACTGTTAAAAACGGTAAGTTTGTTGAAATTCCTTACTTTGATGCTTCAAAAAAAGGTACTGCTGTAGATGGTCCTGATGCTGACACAAGCATTCAAAACGACCTTGGTTATGATTCGTTAGGCTTTGCCACCTACGCAGAGCAACTCAAACTTGCTAATGATGCTAAGGCTTTCTTCTTCTCTCGCGTTGAAGATGTTTCTACCAATCCTAAAGATGGCACCCAAGCCGTTTTTGCAGTCACGGGTGTAGCTGGTACGCCTAATGTAGATGGTGTTGTTTATAGAGTTGATGTAGACTTCGACTTCAGTGCTGGCGGCATCATCAAAGGTAAGGTTGACATCCTCAATGACAGCAACCTCACAAAAGATGCTGGTTTGCGTAGCCCTGATAACCTAGATTGGGCTGATGATGGCAAAATTTACATCAACGAAGACCGCGCAAACTCTGCTGCTCTTTTTGCAGGGAACTCAAAGCAAGAAGCATCGTTGTTTAGCATCGATCCTTCCGTTGCCGATCCTTCTTCAACGCTAACCCGCATTGCTCAAGTTGATCGTTCAGCCGTACCTGCGGGACAAACCGACTCAAGCCCAACGGATATCGGCAACTGGGAGACCTCCGGTATTCTCGATGTTTCCAAGTTGTTTGATGCAAAACCAGGCGAATTGTTTGTCTTTGATGTTCAAGCTCACAGCCTTCGGGATGGTTCGATTATTACCGCTACCAACCTTGATGGTAATGGCGATGGTACCAAAACCCGCCAAGAGAACTTGGTTGAAGGTGGTCAGCTATCCTTCTTAGTTGCGCCTAATGCAAGTCTTGTTCAAGATTCTTCAGTGGTTACAGGCACTCCTAATGCCGACACCCTCGAAGCAAAAATTACCCCAGGCTTTGATGGCGTCAACGATGTCGTCTTTGCTGGCGCTGGTGATGATACCGTTGATAGCGCAATTGGTGGTGCCTTAGCCAGCGGCAACCGTGTTCAGGCGGGTGGTGGCGCTGACACCATTTTTGTTGCCAACAAAGACCGCGTCTTTGGCGGAGCAGGAAATGATGAAATTGACGCAACCGACGCAACGGGCTACCGTGCTTCCGGCGGTGCGGGGGATGACATCTTTTTCTTAGGTTCCGCAGGTCGTGCCTTAGGTGGCGACGGCAACGACAAATTCTATGTCCAAACTGGCAAAGACAACCTCCTTTCAGGTGGTGCAGGCAGCGATCAGTTTTGGGTTGTGAATGGGGAAATCCCCAGCGGCCCTAACACGGTTCTGGACTTCCAAATTGGCACGGATGTAGTTGGGTTTGTTGGCGCAGCAGGTCTAGGCATCTCTGCAACAACCCTTCAACTGAACCAAGTGGGTGACGACACCGCCATTGTATTTGGTACCCAAACCCTAGCAACGCTGACGGGGATTCAAGCCAGTGGACTTAGCTTGAGCAACCCAGGCCAGTTTGTGTTTGCCTAGATGTGCGTAGGTCTTGAATTCAGAGAAATGCTGAACCCAGCAATCTCTTGAATTCAAGAACATCTACGTTCTCGCTCACGCAGCTTGTCTTAAGAAGTGGGTAGAAGCATAACCTTTTACCCACTTCTATACTCATCAAACTAAGACTTGATTCAACCATATCAACGGGCTGACTGCCCATTAAATCAAGAGCTTCATCGCATCTGTTATCGCTATTGTTAAGGAGACATCGGTGGCAACGTTAAACGGTACTTCTAAGGATGACCTTTTGTTTATACCAGCAGGCACCAGCGGAAATGAACTGCTAGGGCTTGAAGGCAACGACTCCCTTGATGCCACAACAGGCATCGGCAACAACATCCTTAGAGGGGGCGATGGTGATGACGAACTGTTTGCCTTTACTAACGACCAGCTCTTTGGCGATGGCGGCAGCGATAGCCTTTACTCTGACGGCAACGGGAGCAATACCTTATTTGGCGGAGATGGCAACGACAGCATTTTTGGCGATCGCAACGATTCCGTCTTTGGCGATGCGGGCGATGACCTTATCTTTGGCGGCTCTGGTGGCAACAAACTGACCGGAGGATCTGG
>JBGSVR010000011.1:0-3927 GCA_041752855.1 Thermosynechococcaceae cyanobacterium | reverse complement strand
CTGGAAGCGCTGAAGGGTAAACGTGGAGATTACCAACATGGATGCGTGCCTGTGTTTCTGGAACTCAAGCGTTTTACCACTGGAGAGGTCGATCTGGTTAAAGCCATCGCCGATGAATTTACGATCTGCGGCTTCCCTAATTCTTTACGCACAACTCAGAAGTTGTTAGATCAGGGTAAATTGTTGATTTTGCTGGATGGGTTAGATGAAGTACCCACGCAGCAGCTAAACGATGCCATCACCAAAATTCAGGATTTTGCAGACCAATACAAACAAAACCGCTTTATTGCGTCTTGCCGCACGGCTGCTTATAAAAGTGGATTTAGGCAGTTTGTAGATGTGGTGATGGCCGATTTTGATAATGAGCAAATTCAGCAGTTTAT
Source organism: Thermosynechococcaceae cyanobacterium (assembly GCA_041752855.1). Taxonomy (GTDB): domain Bacteria; phylum Cyanobacteriota; class Cyanobacteriia; order Thermosynechococcales; family Thermosynechococcaceae; genus JAAURS01. The sequence goes on along the minus strand of JBGSVR010000011.1, from coordinate 3,544 downwards.
TACAAACTGGTTCCGTTCTGAAGAGGATAGACAAGCGGGAACGGCTCGAAGCTGTTGGGAGCTATTGCAGCAGCCCGCACATGCTGCCACCAAGGAACTTGCCCAAACGCCATTATTGTTAACCCTACTGTGCTTGGTCTTTGACGATTCTCAAAACTTCCCTGAAAAACGAGCAGAGCTATACAAGCAAGCCTTAGATGTATTGCTGAGCAAGTGGGCTGCTGAAAAACGAATTCAACGCGATCCGATTTATAAGGATCTAACCCTAACGCTGGAAAGCATGATGTTAGGAGAGATTGCCTACAAAGGCTTTGAGGCAGATCGCCTCTTTTTTTCACAGCGGGAAGTGATAGAGCAAATCCGTACCTTTCTGGCTAGCAACTTGAATGCCCCCAATCACCTAGATGGGGACGTAATTTTACAAGCTATTCAAATCCAGCAGGGTATTTTAGTTGAACGGGCCAAAGATGTTTTCTCTTTTTCCCATCTGACGCTACAAGAATATTTAACTGCCCAACATATTGCGGACAATACCTGGATTGAGTTGTTGGTTAGTCACCATTTAACAGATCAACGGTGGAGGGAAGTTTTTCTACTAGTGGCAGGCGTAATTCGACCGGGTGCCGATACTTTGTTACTTCAGATTGAGCAGCAATCTAAAACCTATCTTAATACCCCAAAGTTACAATCACTCATCTGTTGGGCAAATCAATCAACTCAAAATTCAGAGGGTAGTCTTAACCCAGCAGCTAAACGAGCAACTGCACTGATTTTAGCCCGTGTACTCGATCCCTCAATTGCCCTAGATTTCGACATTATTTTTGTCAGACTCTCAGGCCTCGTTCAAATTCTTGCGTTTTCTCTCTTTCCTCTTGATCTTAATCATGTTCTTGGTTTTGTCCGATATCTTTCCCGCGACCTTTCACATGCTCTTGCTTGTGGCTTAATGCTTGTTTCTGACCTTGAAAAAATAAAGATTTTTTTTGAAACGATTAATTTCTCAAAAATGATTATTCAACTGGAAGCCATAAAATCTCATGTCCCTGATAAGCATCAATCATACGAAGTTCGTCGTGCTTTTGCCGATCAAGTTCTCTCTATCTGGCGCAACTCACTCAATCTTAAAGCAGAATGGCTTGATTTATCTGAAGCGGAAATCCATGCTCTAAATGACTATCTCTATGCCAATGATCTCATGGTTCGGTGTAAAGAAGCTGCAGTGCGGGTATCTCCCCAAGTCTGGACAGAGATTGAATCGCGGATGTTAACAATGCAAGAGCAGTAGAAATAACTTAACGTCTAGCTCCATTAGAAATGGAAATCCTAAACTATAAAGGAGAACAGGATGATTCAAGCAAAAGAACAGTTGATACAAGAAATTGAACAAGCCCCAGACTCTTTAATTGAAGAGGTATTGAACTATCTACTATTTACGAAAAATAGGCTCAACGAAAAAATCTATGTTTCTCAAACAGAATTTGTTGAGTTTAATAATCCTCTCGTTGGACTTTTTGCCGACGACCCAGACCAAATGGAAGCGGTTATGAATTCCATTGAGAGTGACCGACACCGCGATCGGCAACAAAGCCTTGACTAAAGCACTTCTAGACACAGATATCCTCTCGGAAATCCTCAAAGGTATGAACCGTAAGGTTATTGCGCGATCTAACGCATACATTGAGACGTTTGGTCAATACACCATCTCCGTCATTACCGTGATGGAAATTGTACGAGGCTGGCATCGCCTGGGGCGAGAAGATCGGGTACAGCGTTTCCTCTCCGCACTCCCTAATACAGAGGTTTTGTCCGTAGATTCTGCAACAGCAGAATTAGCAGGTCGAATTTATGCAGATCTCCAAAGCACAGGTCAGCTCATCGGCGTAGCGGATTCTATTATTGCTGCCACTGCACTTCACCATGACTTAGTTTTAGTGACAGGCAACCAAAATCACTACCAAAGGATTCAGACACAAGGCTACGATCTTACGCTCGATAACTGGCGAACTTAGAAGAAGTGAGGCAAAAATTGCTATTTATTGCCACCATTCAGCGATCGCCCATGTTTTGCCTACTGATAGTATGTCCACCGATAGCCTGAGCCGCATTACAAATAGGCTCAGGCTTCATAACCTCTAACGACCTTACTCTGCGCCCGAGGATGGATTGGGTGTGACAGGTCGTTTCGGTCGCGCAAGTCCTTTTCTAATCAGCCAAACTAAACCTGCTCCGCCCACTAGATAGGGGCTAAAGACCAAAAGCCATAGCGCAAGACGCAATAGATTAGTGGTGGTTTCACCCACCGCATGGGTCGATTGTGACCAGGTTTCCTTCAGGCGATCGCCCAAAGATTCTCCCTGCGGATTCTGGGCGATCGCCGCTCGTAGGGTCAGGTTAATCGTAGAGTAGGCCACTTGACTCTTTAAATTTTGCACCTGAGCCTGAATTTGCTCAATCTGGCTACGGATTTGGCCTAATTCCTGAGACACCTTCAGCACATCCGCCACCGAGCCAGAACGCTCCATAATGCCGAGCACCACCGTTTCAGATTTGCGTAAGTTTCGCAGCCGCGCCTCAGAGTCCACAATTTGGGCGCTCACATCTTCGGCCTGGATGGATCGCGTTTCAACCGTGCCCAATTTGGCTAAGTCCACCAATGCTGTATCCAACGCCGCTTGGGGAACCCGAAACTTAAAGGTCGCCGTCCGTCGCGTCTCTACATCCTCGGGCACCTGATCCTGAAGCCCCAGTAAGTCGCCCCCGCGCGCCGTCACAACCGCCGTCACCTTTTGAGTGGTTGTTTCTACATTTTGCACCCGCAATTCTAAGCTTGCGGTTTTAATCAGTTGCGTCTTGGGCTGAGCGGCAACCGCCTTAGTCGCAGTCGTGCCAGAACCCTCTGGCTTCGCTAAATTATTTTGCTGAAGACTTTTCTCTGCTAAATCCGCCGCCGCTGGGGCAGCCCCAGTTGCGGCCTGGGGCTGTGCTTCATTAACGGCAGCAGAGCAACTCCCGAGCAGTATCTGCCCTAACAAAACGCTGGCAATCAGTAAACCGGAACCTTGTCTATTGCTGCTGTCCACCGCGCCTATCTCCTTAACACCTGTAGGCACTATTATCGGCCTGTGGGCTAGCGCGCAACGAATGAGTTACGGTTTTAGCAACGATTTTTATTGACTACTGCTCAACTGTTCTCGATTTCAGCAGAGCATGCCACACTAAAAACTTGGTGACTCGCTGATTCAGGGTTCTGCCGATGTCTGCTCATCAACCATCTGCCCCGCTTAAAGATATTACGCAACTGCTCGAAAGCATTGACCTGTTTGAAGGCATCAGCCGTCAAGACTTGAGCCTATTAGCCCAGCGCGTAACGCGACAGAGATATTGCGCTGGCGAAATCATTTTTCATTACGGCGAAGTAGGGTCGGTTCTATACATTATGGTCAGCGGCGAGGTCAATATTTATCTGCCAGGGGAAGACTCCCGCCGCATTTCCCTCAAAGATATTTCACGGGGAGAATACTTTGGAGAGCTGGCGCTATTTGAT
>JBGSVR010000010.1:0-3260 GCA_041752855.1 Thermosynechococcaceae cyanobacterium | reverse complement strand
GGCACCCCATAGCTTTGTGGCAGAAGCCGTCCAGAAAGTAGGAAATACCATTGTTCGCATTGATACCGAAAAAACCGTGGTTCGTCGTCAGACCGATCCGCTGTTTAGCGATCCGCTATTCCGAGACTTTTTTGGCGATGGCGGCTACGGCATGAACCCCCGTGAAGACCATTTAAGGGGGCAAGGTTCTGGCTTTATTATCGACGGCAGCGGCATTATTTTGACCAATGCCCACGTCGTCAACGATGCCGATACGGTTTCAGTTACGCTCAAAGATGGACGCAGTTTTGAAGGCAAGGTTCAGGGCGTCGATGAGGTGTCTGACCTTGCCGTGGTCAAGCTCCAAGGCGTCAAGGGTAAACTGCCCGTCGCGCCCTTGGGCAACTCTGATGAGATGCAGGTGGGGGACTGGGCGATCGCAGTGGGCAACCCCGTTGGCTTAGATAACACCGTGACGCTTGGCATCATTAGTACCCTTCATCGCCCTAGTGCAGAAGTCGGCATCCCCAATAAGCGGCTCGACTTTATTCAAACCGATGCGGCGATTAACCCAGGTAATTCTGGTGGACCACTCCTCAACGCTCAGGGTGAAGTGGTGGGCATTAATACCGCCATCCGTGCGGATGCGATGGGCATTGGGTTTGCCATTCCCATTAACAAAGCCAAAATGCTGAAAGATCAGTTGGTTCGGGGGGAAAAAATTCTGCACCCGTATGTAGGTGTGCAGATGACCACGCTAACGCCCAAGCTGGCTAAAGACAATAACAAAGACCCCAACTCACCCCTAGCATTGCCCGAAGTAAATGGCGTGTTGGTCATGAAGGTGCTGGCGAATACCCCTGCTGCTGAGGCTGGTATGCGCCTAGGTGACGTGGTGACTGCCATAAACGGCGACCCTGTGATTAACGCGAATCAGTTCCAGGCTGTGGTTGAAAAGACCGCAGTGGGGCAAGTGCTGGATCTAACAGTTAAACGCGGCACCCGCACCCAAACCATTGCGGTAAAAACGGGTGAGCTAAAATCAGCCGCCTAGGGGCAATCAGAAAACCTTTAGCAATGTGATATTTCTATGCTGCTCAAATCTCAAGATCGCTCAAAGCTAGATGATAGCGACGATGCGCTATTTTATAGCGTGCCGCGCTTTGTTACTCATTTAGACGATCGCTTTTTAGAAACGCTAACCCAGCTTTACCGCGATCGCCTCCAGCCCCGTACTCGCATCCTAGACCTCATGAGCAGTTGGGTGTCTCATTTGCCCCAAGAGATGTCCTTTGCCCACGTTGAAGGCCACGGACTCAATGCAGAAGAATTGGCGCGCAACCCTCGGCTTAACCACTCTTTTGTGCAGAATCTGAACCAAAACCCCAAGCTGCCGCTGCCCGACCAGTCTTTTGATGCGGTGCTGAATACGGCTTCGGTGCAGTACCTTCAGTATCCTGAAACAGTTTTTGGCGAAATTTATCGCGTGCTGAAGCCAGATGGGATTGCCATTATCAGCTTCTCTAACCGGATGTTTTTCCATAAGGCGATTCAGGCTTGGCGGGATGGTTCCGAAGCGGATCGCCTTGCGCTGGTTCAGACCTACGTTGCCTCAGTGCCAGGATTAAAATTAGAAGATGCCATTACAATTCAGCCTAAATCTGCTGCCTTGGCGTGGCTATCGGGTGGGCAAGATCCGTTTTATGCAGTGGTTGCCCGTCGCAGTCTCGAAGGCCCTGATGAAACGGGCTTCCAGGCACTCAACTAATTGTGCAGGCTGCCTAAAACTTAATTTCAACGCCAAGCTTCATCGCATCGACGTTGAATTGACCTAGATCCATGTTCATCTCCACTTGGGGCGTTAAGATTGCGCCAGACTTTAGTTCTCTAGACCCCAGCACGCGCTCGTAGCCGCTTCGGACACGCTGAAAAAAGTTAGGGCGGCGGCTCCCCGATGCTTTTGAATTAATATCCAGCGACTTTAGCGTTGGGGCGATCGCATCGAATGCTTTGGTAATGCCCACCTGAATTACAGCATCCTTGGCAGCAGCACCAGATCCAACGCTGTTGCCGAACTCATCAAGTCGGGGCGAAAATGAATGTGTCGGGGCAAGACGCCGAACGGTCGGGGGTTGAAGGCGTTCAGCCGCAGGAAAAATTTGCTGCCACTTTAGGCACTGTGCCTTGTTGCTGGACTGGCAGCACCGATTTTGAAGCTGTTTGGGCTGCGCCTTTGGCTGTTCTGACGGCACAATACCCACACATACAGATCGCAAAGACGCAGAAGACTGCCCTTGCACGCGCGGCATGATTAGCCCCATGCCAATGGGTAGTATCAGTCCAACACTACCCAACCTCTTGAGGTGTTTCAGGCTAACGTGACGCCACTTGTTTTTATCTTGAATTGCCATCGGTATCCTGATTGGGACGTCGTGGCTAAAGCGTCGGCTGCGATCGCCATCAGGCAAACCTTAAAACGGGATGTCGTCGTAGTTGGGTTCAAACTCGCTGGGCGGCGCGGATGGTGAACTCATGGGGGCTGGCGTGGCGCTCGGCGCAGGCGTTCTGGGCGCAGCCATTGGCGTTACGGCTGCTGCGGCTGGTGCAGACGGTCTAGTTTGTTGGGTTCCTGCCGCAGGGGTACTGGCAATGCGCGGTGCGTTGAGGTCTGTCTGTACCCGATGCACCCGCGCAACGGTTAGTTCTGCACGTTTTTCCTTAAATCCTTCAGGGCGATCAGTCAGCACCATATTGAGGCGACCTTCTAAAACCACCTGATCTCCTTCGTGGAACTGCTCTTGAATTTGCTGAGCTAGGTTGCCCCACCCGACAACCTTCAGGGTTTCCATCGGGTCTTCAGCACGCAGAGACGGAAACTGTACCGTCATTTCGGCGATCGCCGTTTGTCCATCCTGCATATAGCGCAGTTCCGGCGCTTTGACAATTTCTGCCATCAGTACGCAGCTATTCATAGGGATACCTTCTAACTCGCCTTTTCACGTCTCTCTACTTTAGCCTTTCTCTTTATTTTCCTTGTATTTTGAAGACATTTTTTGCACATTCACAATCCAATATCCAACACTCAGGAATCCCTTAAACTGACAATAGCGATACTTTGTTGCTCTAACGCGATTGGTTGCCCTAGTGCAGGGTGGCGAAAATAATTAAGCAGCTTTAGCGGGTTCAGGAAACCCCTTGAACTTCCAGTTAAATGGCTTCGCAAGAACACGGTTAAAGTAGGCAACGAAGTCTAGAATTTGTTGCCTGAGATCTTGGGTAGA
>JBGSVR010000009.1:0-9363 GCA_041752855.1 Thermosynechococcaceae cyanobacterium | reverse complement strand
AGACTACACCCAGGGCACCGAAACGCAGCTTATTGTGCCGATCAGCCCTAGTAAAATTCAGGCGAGTCTTCTGAAATCTACAGGAGTAGATTTTGAAAAAGATTTTGTAAGCTGGATGGATGGCGAATTTGTGATGGCGGTGGTGCCCACTGCCAACCCGTCTAAGCAGGGTGTCGGCATGATGATGTTGGCAAAGGCCAATGACCGCACCAAGGCGGATCAGGCGTTTAAGAAGCTGGATACTGCCATGCGCGATCGCAACAGTTTCTTAGTCGCAGAATCAAAAGTGGGCAACCGCACCGTAACAACCTGGAAAGTTCCGCCCAGTCTGCCCCTGGCAACCCACGGCTGGCTTGATGGGGATGTGGCCTTTTTTACCTTTGGTGCCCCGATTTCTGAGCGCATTTTAACCCCCCAAAACAATTCCCTCGCCGATGCGGCGCTATTCAAAAAAACGCAGTCTTCTAACCTAGGCTCAAATATGGGTCAGTTTTTTGTAGACCTGCCGCGAATGGCGGCAATGATGCAAAATAGCCCATTGCTGCCCAAGCTTGCGCCCTCTGCCACCCCATTTACCCAGGCCATTGAGGGGATTGGTATGACGGCGGCAGCGAACAACCCTTGGAGTACCCGCTACGACTTTACAGTAAAGCTCAAGCGCTAGCCGCCACCGCCATAGATGCCAAAGTTTTGTTAAAAATCCGGCAGAACTCCCGCAGAATCAGCCGTCCTGTGGCTCAATTGAGGATAGCCCAGAATCAAAATCGATCCGTTCAGGCCAGTGGCCTAAATGACGGTTGCTGCTCTGGCGCTGAATATTCTCCCGTCTGAGCGCCATCATTGCCATGACTGTTTCTGTAACCGCTGAAGTTAACTCAAGCCTCAATGGCCCACCTGCCGATTCTAAGGCGCGGGTGAGCCAGTTTTTGCGATCGCTCCAAGATTCTATTTGCCAAAAGCTGGCGGTTGTGGATGGCGGCGGTTCGTTTCAAGAAGATGAATGGGAGCGACCCGAAGGCGGTGGCGGTCGCTCACGGGTGATGATGGGCGGCGATTTGTTTGAGCAAGGCGGCGTTAATTTCTCGGAAGTGTATGGCGATCATCTGCCGCCCTCTATTGTGAACCAGCGCCCAGAGGTCGCAGGCCACCGCTGGTTTGCCACGGGAACCTCAATGGTGCTGCACCCTCGCAGTCCTTACATTCCTACGGTTCACCTCAACTATCGCTACTTTGAGGCAGGGCCAGTCTGGTGGTTTGGAGGGGGCATTGATTTAACGCCCTACTATCCGTTTTTAGAGGACGTGGTGCATTTTCATAGCACCCTTAAGGATGCCTGCGATCGCCACTCCCCCGATTACTACCCCACCTTTAAGCTGTGGTGTGATGAATATTTTTACCTCAAACATCGCCAAGAAACACGCGGCGTGGGCGGGATCTTTTTTGACTACCAAGATGGCATGAATGCCCTATACCAAGGCTCCGATGCCCAAGGCCCAGCGGGGCTACACAGCGCTCAGGTCGGGGTTCCGCCCCAGCGCTCTTGGGAGGAGCTGTTTGCCTTTGTGCAGTCTTGCGGGGAAAGTTTTTTGCCAGCCTATGTGCCCATTGCCGAGAAACGTCGCCATCAGGAGTACGGCGAGCAGGAGCGCAATTTTCAGCTCTATCGACGGGGGCGCTATGTCGAGTTCAATCTGGTTTATGACCGAGGCACCATTTTTGGCCTACAAACCAACGGACGCACAGAATCTATTTTGATGTCTCTACCGCCGCTGGTGCGCTGGGAATATGGCTACCAGCCCAAACCTGGCACTCGCGAAGCCGAGCTTTACGAGACGTATTTAAAGCCCCAGGATTGGCTCTCTGGGATGGCTGCCCACGCTTAATTGGTTTGCGCTGGGTGGCAGTGGCTTAAACTGCTGTCGCTCTTTGAGGGGTGAGCGCAGATTGCTCACCCCCTTTGTGTATCCGCACGTTTTCCTCGACTGGATAACCTCAACCCCATGACCGTTACGCCGTTTCGAGTTCCATTGATGCAAGACCCCAAGGCACTTTATGAGTGCTTGGCGGCTTTTCAGATCTCAAATCAGGCATCAAACTCAAGCGGTGAGGCGGCAATCACCAGTATTTCCCTAGCGCTCCCTAAGGTTGATCCGCTCTATGCGCTGGAGCTGCTGGGTCACACCACGCGATCGCATTTTTACTGGGAGCATCCGACCGAAGCAGTGGCGATCGCCGCGATGCAGCCTGTTGTGCGGCGAGAAATTAACGGCAGCAATCGGTTTATTCAAACGCAACGCTTCATTTCTGAGGTATTGCAGCGCACGGCTACCGCAGGTGAACTGCACTTACCGATGGCAGGGCCGCATTTTTTTTGCAGCTTTACCTTTTTTGATCGGTCGCATCACGAGCCGCAGCGGTTTCCGGCAGCAGTCGCATTTTTACCGCAGTGGCAGGTGGCCTGTGTGCGAGGTCAGGGCGTTTTGGTTGCGAATTTGCCCTTGACGCCTACATCTAACATCACTCAGCTCACCGATTCTGTTTTAGAGACTTGGCAGCGGCTCCAGCGCCACAGTACCGTCTACCGCACTTCATTCTCACTGCCGCTGATTCAGGTGCCCAGCCCCTGCTTAAGCCACCAAACGCGTTTTCTAGAAGCGGCTGAGGCAACATTGGCACAGATTCACCGTGGCGAACTCGAAAAGCTGGTGCTTTCAGAAACTTTGGAGGTCAAAACCGCTACGCCACTGCCTCTCGCGCCCACGCTGCATAAACTGCGATCGCGCTATGCAGACTGTCAGATTTTTTCGCTGCGAGATGAGCAAGGCCAAGGCTTTATTGGCGCTAGCCCAGAGCGATTGCTGCAAATTCAAGACCGCCAGCTAACGGCGGATGCCCTAGCTGGGTCAGCCCCACGCGGACGCACAGTGAGTGAGGATGTTGTATTGGGCGATCGCCTCCTCAAAAGCACAAAGGACATCCATGAGCATCAGTTAGTGCTGTCTTTTATTCAGCAGCGTCTACAAAATCTTGGCATTAGCCCCCACAGGGCAACACCAGCCCACCTATTACAGCTCCCCAATATTCAGCATCTGCGTACCTTAGTCACCGCAAACTTACCCAGTCACTTAGGGCTACTCAATGTACTGGCGGCGCTTCACCCTACCCCAGCGGTCGCAGGCACCCCGCAGCATTGCGTAGAACCCTACCTCCGCCGCTACGAACCTTTTGACCGTCACCTTTATGCAGCACCTTTAGGATGGGTAGACTATCGCGGCAACGGCAGCTTCACCGTCGGTATTCGCTCAGCGCTGGTTCAGGGCGATCATTTACGGCTGTACGCAGGGGCTGGCATCGTCGCGGGGTCAGACCCTCACCGAGAGTGGGCAGAGGTTAGGCTAAAGCTGCAAACGCTTTTACAAGCCCTTGTTAACGACGGAACTTAGCCAAAACAATCTATCGGCAGCTTGTCATTAGCCTAAAATTCCATCACTCAGAAACCATTAGTCAGCTTCTACGAGATGTAGTGCTTCAGGCCATTAATGAAGTATGGGAATCTTCTGAGATCAGCTCCGGCCAACGCCCCATCGCGTGACCAAACACAGACAGCTCTTGCATCAGCTGATCAAACTGATCTGGGGTGAGGGACTGTGGCCCATCAGACAGTGCCTTAGAAGGGTTGGGGTGAACCTCAATCATGAGCGAGTCTGTGCCAGCGGAGATCGCCGCCTTTGCCATAGACGGCACATAGCTAGACCACCCCGTCCCGTGGCTGGGGTCAATCATGATGGGCAGATGGGTGAGGGTTCGTAGGACAGGAATCACCGCAAGGTCAATGGTGTTGCGGAGATACTGACGGTCAAAGGTGCGAATACCCCGCTCACACAGAATCACGTTGGTATTTCCCTCAGACATGACGTACTCTGCCGCCATCAACCAGTCGTCAATGGTCGCCGCCATCCCCCGCTTCAGCAGGACGGGCTTGTCTTGGGCACCCACCCGCTTGAGGAGGGCAAAGTTTTGCATATTGCGCGCACCCACCTGCACCACATCGGCAACCGCCGCGATTTTATCGAGGTCAGCCGTATCCATTACTTCTGTAATGATGCCAAGCCCAGAGGCTTCACGGGCTGCGGCTAATAGCTCTAGGCCACTTTCGCCGTGACCTTGAAAATCGTAGGGAGACGTGCGTGGCTTGTAGGCTCCGCCTCTCAAAAACGAAGCGCCCGCTGCTTTAACCCGCAGCGCTGTTTCAACAATCATTTCTTCGTTTTCTACGGAGCAAGGGCCAGCTACCACCACAACGGGATGATGTTCGCCAATGGTAATAATTCCGTTGGGCGTTGGCACTTTAACTTCGCTGGCTTCCCCGTGGTGGAACTCACGGCTAACGCGCTTAAAGGGCTTTTCGACCCGCAACACTTTCTCAATCCAAGGACTTGCATCCTGGATTGCATCTGGATCTAGCGATCGCGTTTCGCCGACTAGCCCAATGACCACCTTATGACTACCCACAATCTTTTCTGGCGTAAACCCTCGGCTGATCATCTCTTGACAGAGGCGCTCAATTTCTTCAGTAGGGGCACCGCTTTTCATGGCAATAATCATCCGGCTTGTCCTTTTGAGAATGTTCACCACTGCATAGATTTAATGTTGTAGTCATTACCTATGCTGTCTTTTAATGATAGTGTTCTCAACTCTCTATCGTTTCGCCTAGCCCAATGAACCAGAATGCTAGGTTGATTGCAATGGACAAAATGTGTGTTAACGGATTGACATCCTCATTTTGAGTAAGCTACAAACTTTTGCCGCTGAGCTTTTGTAGTACTGTAATGAGTGCGCAAGAGATGCCTGAAGGTTTCTCCAGCGCAGCGAATCCAACCCTATAATTCGAGTGGGTATTGGTTCAATGCTCTGGAGTGTTTTTTTGCCTTAAGTTCATCCCCTGATTTCGTTTAATTAGGGAACCCTCCCACGTTTTCCGCCCTCTGCTGACCCTATCTGTGCGAGCCTATGCCCCGTCGTAACGATCTCCACAAAATTCTGCTGATTGGCTCTGGCCCTATTGTGATTGGTCAGGGTTGTGAGTTTGACTATTCTGGTACTCAAGCTTGCAAAGCATTGCGAGATGAAGGCTATGAAGTGGTGCTGGTGAACTCTAACCCAGCCACCATCATGACGGATCCAGAGACAGCGGATCGCACCTACATTGAGCCGCTGACGCCGGAAATTGTCGAGAAAAGTATTGCGAAGGAACGCCCCGATGCGCTGCTGCCCACAATGGGGGGGCAAACGGCGCTGAATTTGGCCGTGACGCTGGCTAAAACAGGGGTTTTAGAGCGCTATGGCGTGGAGCTAATTGGCGCAAAACTCCCAGCGATCGAAATGGCTGAAGATCGCAAGCTCTTTAAAGAAGCAATGGAGCGCATTGGTGTACCGATGTGCCCGTCAGGGTTAGCCGAAACTTTTCAAGAGGCGCGAGAAATTGCCCAGCAGATTGGCACTTATCCGCTCATTATTCGGCCTGGTTTTACCTTGGGCGGCACTGGGGGCGGCATTGCCTATAACCAAGAAGAATTTGAATTAATCGCCCAATCTGGCCTAGATGCAAGCCCTGTTTCCCAAATCCTAGTCGAGAAATCCCTCATTGGGTGGAAAGAGTATGAGCTAGAGGTAATGCGCGATCTAGCCGATAACGTGGTGATTATCTGCTCTATCGAAAACATTGACCCGATGGGAGTTCATACAGGCGACTCTATTACCGTCGCCCCCGCCCAAACCCTCACTGATAAAGAATATCAGCGCCTACGAGATGCCTCGATTAAAATCATCCGTGAAATTGGGGTAGAGACGGGTGGCTCTAACATTCAGTTTGCCGTGAACCCCGTGACGGGGGACATGATTGTGATTGAGATGAATCCACGGGTTTCTCGGTCTTCGGCGCTTGCCTCTAAAGCAACGGGGTTTGCGATCGCCAAAATTGCCGCAAAGCTTGCCGTCGGCTACACCCTCAACGAAATCCCCAACGACATCACCAAGAAAACTCCCGCCAGCTTTGAGCCGACCATTGATTACGTCGTCACCAAAATCCCCCGTTTTGCCTTTGAGAAATTCCCAGGTTCAGAACCGACCTTGACCACTCAAATGAAGTCTGTGGGCGAGGCTATGGCGATTGGGCGTACCTTCCAGGAATCCTTCCAGAAGGCACTACGCTCGATGGAAGATGGACGCTTTGGCTGGGGCTGCGATCGCGACGAAACTCTCCCCAGTCTCGATCAAATTCGCGCTGGGCTGCGAACCCCAAGCCCTGACCGGATCTATACCTTGCGCCACGCCATGCAGTCTGGCCTGAGCGTCAGCGAAATTTATGAAATCACAGGCATCGATCCGTGGTTCTTGAACGAGATGCACGATCTCCTCGAAACCGAAAACTTTTTGAAGCAGTCTCAGCTTTCGGCAATCGATCACGACACCCTCTGGGCGATTAAACAGCAGGGCTTCAGCGATCGCCAAATTGCCTACGCCACCCACACCCCCGAAGACGACGTGCGCGCCTATCGTAAGTCTCTGGGCGTAATTCCCGCCTATAAAACCGTAGATACCTGCGCGGCAGAATTTGAGGCACTAACGCCTTACTACTACTCCACCTACGAAACTGAAACCGAGGTGCTGCCGTCAACGCGACGCAAGGTGATGATTTTAGGCTCTGGCCCTAACCGGATCGGTCAGGGGATTGAGTTTGACTACTGCTGCTGTCACGCCGCCTATGCCCTCAGCGAAGATGGTTTTGAAACCATCATGGTCAACTCCAACCCTGAGACGGTTTCGACTGACTACGACACCAGCGATCGCCTATACTTTGAGCCGCTTACCAAAGAAGATGTCCTCAACGTTATAGAAGCGGAAAACCCAGAGGGCATTATTATTCAGTTTGGCGGTCAAACGCCACTTAAGCTTGCAGTACCGCTCTCTGACGCAAAAGCGCCCATTTGGGGCACTTCACCCGACTCAATTGATGCGGCAGAAGACCGCGAGCGGTTTGAGAAAATTCTGCGGGAGCTAGATATTAAGCAGCCTGCCAACGGCATTGCTCGTAACTTTGAGGAATCTTTAGCGGTGGCACAGCGCATTCAGTACCCTGTGGTGGTTCGCCCCAGCTACGTCTTGGGCGGTCGCGCGATGGAGATCGTCTACTCCGACGCGGAGCTAGAGCGCTACATGACCTACGCAGTCCAGATTGAGCCAGATCACCCAATTCTAATCGACAAGTTTTTAGAGAACGCCATTGAAGTGGACGTGGATGCGATCGCCGACCACACCGGAGCCGTGGTCATTGGCGGCATTATGGAGCATATCGAGCAGGCAGGTATCCACTCTGGCGACTCGGCCTGCACCCTGCCCAGCCTGTCCCTCAGTGCCCCAGTTCTTGACCAAATCCGCACCTGGACGATTCAGCTTGCCAAAGCCCTGAAGGTGATTGGCCTGATGAATATTCAGTTTGCGGTTCAGGGCGAACAGGTTTTCATCATTGAGGCAAACCCTCGCGCCTCACGCACCGTACCCTTTGTGTCTAAGGCCATTGGGCGACCGCTGGCGAAAATTGCGGCGCGATTGATGTCTGGTAAAACCTTAGCGGATCTGGGCATTACGGAAGAGAAAATCCCCAGCCATATTTCTGTGAAAGAGGCTGTTTTACCCTTTGAGAAATTCCCTGGAACCGACACCATCTTGGGACCAGAAATGCGCTCGACGGGTGAGGCGATGGGGATTGACCAAGATTTTGGTCGTGCCTATGCCAAGGCGCAGCTCTCTGCCAACCAAAAGATTCCGCTCTCAGGCACCGTGTTTGTGACCATGAATGACCGCGATAAGCACGCGGTTATTCCGGTGGTCAGAGACTTGATTGCAATGGGGTTTAAGGCGATCGCCACTACGGGCACCCGCAAAGTATTGCAAGACGCAGGCTTAGACGTGGCGCTGGTATTCAAGCTCCATGAAGGTCGCCCCCATGTTTTGGATGGCATTAAAAATAGTCAAATCCAGCTTATTCTCAATACCCCTTCTGGGGAAGAAGCGCAGGCAGACGGTCGATTGATTCGGCGATCGGCATTGACCTATAAAGTCCCTATTGTGACCACCATTGCAGGGGCAAAGGCTACCGCTGCCGCCATCAAAGCCTTACAGTCTGACCCACTGGATGTAAAAGCCATTCAGGACTACCACCTCACGCTTGTGGCGAAATGACGCGCTAAAGGTTGTACAAAGATAAAATATTGAACGCCTTAACAGGGAGCATTGGTTACATGGCAAAGGGTCGAAAAGTTACGTTTTATAGTCCAGCTTTTAAAAAAGGAGAGCAAGAAGTTGCTTCAGCCTGCATTACCATCCACGTTGGAAATGGTGATGTGGAAGGCATCATGCAGGTGGTCGCTGAGAAAGGGGGCGTCTGGAATGAAAAACGAACCCTATTTATCCCCTATCCTTGCGCTTTTGTTGAAGTCGAGGCTGTCAAGGAAAGAGATGACTTTGCGGATCTGTTGTAAATTATGGTTTGGTTTAAAAGCAGGCATCAATGATTCTGAAAATATTAAAAAATAATCGTATCAAGGGATGATGTTAATTTTTCTGCATTTAGGCTGCGAAACTCAGCCTAAATGCCAAATATTAGAGTGTTATACTGAAAGTTTGCAGCCTAAATCTCCCAATAGAGATATTAGTCTATCGTTATTCGGCCTAAGTAGGTGATGGTTGAAAAACTGAACTAACATAAATCACTTATAATTCTCTGTCTGTATGGATCTGAGCTAAATTTGGTTTTCCCTGTATTAGTTCAGTTTATTTAGGCTCACCTACTTAATATCTGTTTTAAGGTAGATAGGCTTAAGTTATCCGTCTAATTAGAGTTAGGCGCTAGCCCTGCAAGCTATAGATCTTTTGAGCTACGCATCTCCTCTATAATTTCTTTTCTTTTTTCATGAGAAAGCCTCTCATTACTGCCAAGATAAACGTATTGGGAATCTGCAACCCAACTTGAGCCAAATTTTCCGTCTGGTTGAATGTTATACCAACACCACGTACTTAACCATTTAAAGCTCTCGCTGCATACATATTGAAGCGTATGCCCTCTTCCGTATTGTTTATATCTCCATTTTTCTAACCATGTTGGACGAGTTTCTTGCAGTGGAAGATATGTCATCAGTGAGCCATTTTCAAGCATATGAAACCCCAGGGTTATTTCATTCTAAAGAGAGATTTGAGTAACTTAAAACCTTGTCCAGCCCTACGTTGAGCTTGAGCCATATTATCAAAGTCATGGTCACGATATAAATTGAGAGCTAAGTTACGGCCTAATGCAAAAATGTTCGG
>JBGSVR010000008.1:0-2064 GCA_041752855.1 Thermosynechococcaceae cyanobacterium | reverse complement strand
GGCAAAAAAACGCGGTTTCCCACGCATTGTGGGCCATCGCCAAGGAGCCAAAACCCTCAAAGACCTGCTGCGCTGCTGCAAAGATTGGGGTATCCCAGCCCTCACCGCCTATGCTTTTTCCACAGAAAACTGGCAGCGCCCTCTCAAAGAAGTAGGGTTTCTCATGCGACTCTTTGAGCGTCTATTACGGCGAGAGCTGTCTGAGATGCAGCAAGAGGGCGTCCGTATCACCTTTATCGGCGATCTGTCGGTACTGGCAGACTCACTCCGCCACGAAATTGATTGCGCTATGACCCTCACGGCTCAAAACCAAGGCATCCACTTCACCGTTGCCATTAACTACGGCAGCCGCGCCGAACTCGCTCAAGCCTGCCGACGCATTGCAGCACATGCTCAACAGGGTTTGCTTCAGCCCCAAGCAGTAGATGAAACGCTGATTGCGCAATACCTTTATACCCAAGGAACCCCAGATCCAGACTTCTTAATCCGCACCAGTGGTGAGCAGCGCCTCAGTAACTATCTGCTGTGGCAGTTGGCCTACACCGAGCTGTACTTTACCGAAACCTTCTGGCCCGACTTTGACCGCAATGCCTTCCATCAGGCACTGCTGTACTATCAAAAACGCGATCGCCGCTTTGGTCAACTCAATCCATCCCTATCGGCCTAAGGCACTCACTCGACTAAAGCACCACCCTAAAGCACCACCAAATTATCTCGATGAACCACTGTTTCAGCGCCAGCATAGCCCAACAGCGCCGGAATTTCTTCAGAATGGTGTCCCCGAATCTGCTCTAGTTCAGCACTGCTGTAATTTACCAACCCACGCGCAATTTCTTGACCGGCCTCATCGCAGAGGCGTACAGGCTCTTGCCCTTCAAATTCTCCTGACACCTTCAAAATTCCCGCAGCCAATAAAGATTTCCCCTGAGCCAAAATGGCTCTGACGGCTCCAGCATCCAACACTAAATCCCCAACTGGAAGAAGGGTATGAGCAATCCAGTGCTTACGGGCGTTGATGGGTTCTGGGTGGGGCAAAAACTGGGTGCCAATGGTTTCCCCTGCCACAATACGAGCAATATTTTCGGGGTGCTGGCCTCTCATAATCACCGTGCGTACCCCCGCATCCGTGGCGATCGCCGCTGCCGAAATTTTAGTCGCCATGCCACCCGTGCCCCAGCGAGATCCGCGATCGCCCGCCTGTACCTGAAGCGTCACTAAATCTTCCATCTTCTCGATGATGGCAATGGGCTTTGCTAAAGGATCAGTACGAGGATCAGCAGAATAAAGGGAATCCACATCCGTTAGCAAAAATAGCCAGTCGGCATGAACCAAGCTCGCCACCAGCGCCGAAAGCGTGTCATTGTCACCAAATTTCAGCTCATCCACAGCCACCGTATCATTCTCATTCACGATGGGGATCACCCCTAGATTGAGCAATTCCTGAAAGGTGTTGTAGGCGTTGAGATAGCGACCGCGATCGGCTAAATCCCCTCGGGTTAGAAGCACTTGAGCAATGGGCTGCTGCACTACGCTAAAAAAATCGTCATAAATTCGCATGAGGCGACCCTGACCCACCGCCGCCACTGCCTGCTTCAGTGCCATCGTGCGAGGCCGCTCTAATAGCTTCAGACGAGCGCAGCCAACCCCCACTGCACCCGAAGAAACCAGTACGATCTGGAAGCCGCGCTGTCGCAATTGGCTCAACTGCTCCACAAGCGACGCAATGGTTGCCAGCGCTAAATGCCCCGTGTCTGGCTGCGTAAGGCTAGAAGTCCCAATTTTGACAACAATCGTCTGACCCATGTTTGCTTTGTCCCTACCTACAGCTTTGCCGGTAAAGGAGTCTCTAGATTTTTACACTATCCAATTTTGCACTATATCAATACAGCAATAGGCCAACCCTTAACGACATAAGGATTGGCCTATCACAGAAGTATTTTAGTTGGCTATAGTTAGAGCCTTTATTTGGCTGGCTCCATTTCAATATGTACATTTTGCCAAACTTTTTTGAAAATCTCGCAACCCATAATATTTTTTTTAGATTTGATCCCCAGTATTCTGGAT
>JBGSVR010000007.1:0-4001 GCA_041752855.1 Thermosynechococcaceae cyanobacterium | reverse complement strand
ACACTATCACGTCACGCTGCTCTCAGATCTGACGTTGCGATCGCTTCTCTGTGAGCTGAACCTAGAGCAGGATATGGAGTGGGTTGAAACCAAAACAGGGGTCTACGCAGGGGGCAAGCTGTACTCGGTGTCTAATGCAATTGAATTTCTTCAGTTCCCGCCCTTACGCCTGATAGATAAACTGCGACTGGGTTTTACGATTCTTTATGGCGCTCGAATCAAAAACTGGAAGCGTCTGGAAAAAATTCCCGTTACGACTTGGCTGAAGCGGTGGTCAGGTGATCGCACCTTTCAAAAATTCTGGCTGCCACTGCTACGCGCCAAGCTGGGCGAAAACTACAAAATTGCGTCGGCTTCGTTTATTTGGTCTACCATTGCAAGACTTTATGCCGCCCGTCGCACAGGGCTTAAAAAAGAGCTGTTTGGCTATTTACCAGGCGGTTATGCCCGCATTCTCAAACGCTTTGGGGAAGTGCTGATAGAAACGGGCGTTACGGTAGAACTAGGCGATCGCATTACACAAGTTGAGCAAACCCCATCGGGTCAGCTTAGCCTTCAGTTTCACAGCGGTAAAGTTGCTGCCTTTGATCGGGTCATTCTGACCACCGCTGCACCCATAGCCGCCCAGATTTGTCCACAGCTTTCTGACCCAGAGAAGACTCTTCTTAAGGGCATTCAATACCAAGGCATTCTGTGTGCCTCTGTGCTGCTGAAGCAGCCGCTCTCAAACTACTATGTCACCAACATCACCGATGATTGGGTACCCTTTACGGGGGTGATTGAGATGACGACTTTGGTGAAGCCCGAAGCGTTTGGAGGGCGATCGCTCATCTATCTCCCTAAATATGTTCCGTCGGAGGATTCCGCATTAGAACGTTCTGAAGAAGATCTCAAAGAAGCGTTTATCGAGGCATTAGAGCGGATGTATCCTCATTTTCAGCGCAGTGACGTGTTGAGTTTTCAGGTGTCTCGGGTGAAGTATGTGGTGGCAGTGCCAACCCTTAACTATTCACAGCAGCTACCACCCATGCAGACCTCCATTCAAGGACTACACATTATCAACTCTGCCCACATCCTCAACGGCACCCTCAACGTTAACGAAACCGTTCAGCTTGCAGAGCAGTCTGCGGCAATGCTTCTCTCTACACCAGCCGCTGAGCTTTAGCCCTATGATTCAATCACGGCAGAAATTTGGGGTTGATTCAATAGACTTTCCTTGTCCGCTGTGTGGGCAAGCGAGTCAACGTTGGTGTCAACAGCATGGCTACTGGATTCGAGATTGCGGTGGTTGCGGGCATCGGTTTACCGAGCTACTGGTTCCGCCTGATCATGCCGCAACAGTTTATGGAGATGCCTACTTTAACGGGGGTGGTGCAGGCTACCCAGACTACCTAGCAGAGGCAGACCTTTTACAGCAGCACGGTCGCCGCTATGCAAAGCTGCTGAAGCGCTACAGGGAAACGGGCAAGATGTTAGATGTCGGCTGTGCCGCTGGGTTTATTTTGAAAGGCTTTTGTGAAGAAGGCTGGCAAGGACAGGGCATTGAGCCAAACCCTACAATGGTTCACTATGCTCAGCAAACCTTAAACCTCCCCGTTCAGGTGGGGACGCTCGAGCAACTGCAAGGGACTGAAACCTTTGACTTCGTGACGATGATTCAGGTGGTGGCGCACTTTTCTGACCTTCAGCAGGCATTTGCGATCGCCAGTCAGCACACCCACTCCGGCGGTTTTTGGCTGATCGAAACCTGGAACTACAAAAGCTGGATGGCGCAACTGCTTGGTACTCATTGGCATGAGTACAGCCCTCCCAGCGTTTTACACTGGTTTAGCCCTAATAGCCTTGCTCAGTTTGCCGCCCGTTACGGATTTAAGGAAGTTGATCGCGGTCGCCCTGCTAAGTTTATCAAAAGCGCCCATGCTAAATCTTTGCTGCGCTACAAGCTACAGCATTTACCTGCGGGTAAGCTGTTGCTGAAGGCGATCGCCCTCATCCCAGACCATTGGCGCATCCCCTACCCTGCCGAAGACCTGTTTTGGATTCTCTTACAAAAGCAGTAGCCATGCCTCGCCCTAAGCCCATTGCCAGTCTCTCTCTCGATCTCGATAACCAGTGGTCTTATATGAAGATCCACGGCGATGCGGGTTGGGAAAGTTTCCCGTCTTACTTAGATGTGGTGGTGCCTCGTGTACTGGCGTTTTTGCAAGAGCGCAACTTAACCATCACGTTTTTTATCGTGGGGCAAGATGCGGCGTTAGAGAAAAATCAGAGGGTGATTAGGGCGATCGCCACCGCAGGCCACGAAATTGGCAACCATTCCTTTAAGCACGAGTCTTGGCTCCACCTGTACTCTGAAGCCGAAATAGAGGCTGAAATCACCCAAGCTGAGGAGATTCTAAAACAGGTGACGGGACAGCAGCCTATTGGCTTCCGTGGTCCTGGCTATAGCTGTTCTGCGGCGGTATTGCGGGTGCTGGCACGGCGTGGCTATCAGTACGATGCCTCTACGTTTCCCACTTTTCTAGGGCCTTTGGCGCGGGCTTACTACTTTATGACGACTAAGCTGAGTAAAGCTGAGAAAGAAAAGCGTAAGGCTTTATTCGGCAGCTTTAAGGATGGGTTCCAGCCCCTTAAGCCCTATCGTTGGGCAATGGAGCAGCGTCAGCTCATTGAAATCCCTGTCTCTACCCTGCCGATTTTCAAAATCCCCATTCACTTTAGCTATGTGCTGTATCTCAGTGTCTTTTCGCGATCGCTGGCTTTGCTCTACTTTCGTCTAGCCCTAGCACTCTGTAAACTCACAGGCACTCAACCTTCGCTACTGCTGCACCCCCTCGACTTTTTAGGTTGTGAAGATGTCCCAGAGCTGGCATTCTTTCCAGGGATGAGTTTGCCCAGCCATACAAAGTTAAAGCCCCTTAGCCAAGTGATTGCACTGCTCACGCGCCAGTATCGAGTGGTTTCCATGCAGGAACATGCACAGTCGGTGGCTACCGCCACTCGTCATGTTCCGGTGGTCGATCCAAACCAGAGGTTCTCTGGCGTAAAGGGTGCCGCAACATCATGAGTGAGTCTATAGGCAAACCTTCACCCCAATGGAAACGTTGGCTTGCTCTAGCGATTGGCACAGCAATTACCCTAATCTTGCTGGCCTGGGTGGTGAAAGATGTTTCTTGGGCAGAAGTGGGGCAAAGTTTAGGGCGATCGCACTGGGGTTGGTTTGGCGTGGGTTGGGTGGCCTATATGCTGTCCTATTGCGCCCGCGCCCGTCGGTGGGGCACCATTTTAGAAAATCAAGGGTTTGAGAGTTCGTTTGGCACACGGTTGGCGGCGCTGCTGATTGGGTTTGGCTCTAACAGTATTTTGCCTGCCTATTTTGGGCCAGCGCTCCGCATCGGCATTCTCAACCGTCGTGCAGGCATACCCATAGAGCTGGTGCTGGGCAGCATGTTTGCAGAGCGAATGCTAGATCTTGGCATTGTGCTGCTGTTTTTAGTGTTGCCCCTCAGCCTCAAAGCGGTTCCTTCGCTTTCTGCCTTTAATGCTTCTGCCGTAATGCTGCTAAGCTTTGGCCTACTGGGCTTTTGGGGCTTATGTCTCGTCGCAGCCAAAGACCCTAATCGCACGATTTTAAGACTCGATCCGGTTTTTCGGCTCATCCATCGACCTAAACTCAAAATGCGGCTTCAGACTGGGCTGCTGCACTTTTTAGGCGGTCTGACGGCACTTAGCCAGCCTCGGCAGTTGGTAAAGCTTCTGCTCGAAAGCCTCGGCGTTTGGCTGCTAAATGGTGTGACTTACTGGACAGGTCTGCTGGCGTTTGAAGTTTATCGACCAGGCTTTATTGGCGCACTGTTTATTCAAAGCGGGGCGGCGTTGGCGATCGCCATTCCTTCTACTCCTGGCTACATTGGTCCTTTTGAAGCCAGTCTTCAGGTGCTGTTGGGGCTTTACCAAATTCCGTCTGCGATTGTTGTAAGCTATGCGATCGCCATGCGGGT
>JBGSVR010000006.1:0-5092 GCA_041752855.1 Thermosynechococcaceae cyanobacterium | reverse complement strand
ATGCCAATCTTTGCCAAGGGTTGAAATTGCCGCTTCCTCCAGCCGCGCCAAAATGGCAGGAAGCACTTCGTCAGTTTGTTCTAATAGATCGAGCGCCTTCAGATGCTCATCAAAATCGGAGGGTTTAGAGGCTCCTATACTCAAGGTATGCACCTGAGAATGGCTCAGGCAAAACAAATCATTGAAGACCATTGGGCTAAGTGGCGCACAGAGATCTATCAGTTTTTGCGGTGGGCTGTATAGCTTGCCACCTTTATCTGACGGGCTAATAATAAAGATCCCCATGTCGTGCTTTTGGGCATCTAAAATAGCAGGCCAGTTGTTTTGGAAAATGTAGTACCAGTGCAGATTGATATAATCGAAAGCATTTGTGGCGATCGCCTTCTGAATCAACTCCGTCTGCCCATGAGTTGAAAACCCAATAAAGCGCACTTTCCCCTCTGCACGGAGCTGCTCGGCCACTTCTAAACAACCACCTGTCTTCACCGTATTGTCATAGGTTTCCGCATTATTGATGCCGTGAATCCCTAGTAGATCTACATAATCTAGCTTTAGATAAGCCAGAGATTTCTCAAAAGTCTTACGAAATTCTTGAGGATTTTCAGTCGGTGAAACCTTTGTCTGCACAGTTAACTGATCACGAGGAAACGTCGGCAAAATTTGCCCCAACTGCATCTCCGAAGAACCGTAGCCCCGTGCTGTTTCAATATGATTAATGCCCAACTCAACCGCACGACGAATGGTTGCCTCTAGGTTATTTTGGCTATCGGCTGGCACCTGATCGAGGGGCACATCTTGCCACTTAAACTGATAGCGCATTCCCCCGCAAGAAAATACGGGCATCTGGATTTCAGTGCGTCCAAAACGTCGATACAGCATCCGTTCACTCACATTCCTTCGCCTACATTCTAGACACAACCCATCCGTCAAATGCTAGGGTAAGTAAATCTCTATGCTTCCCAATGCGTATGTCTGAGTCCATCACGCTCGATGACCTCGAACTAGACATTAGTCACCTGACGACTGAAGACGATCAGCCTGTGGATAATTTACCTTCGGAAAAACAGCAGCGTCTGTTAACCGAACCGCTCTATAGCTCTGGCTTTAAGCCCAAAGATACGGATATTTTTCTCGCCGCTGCAAATGTAGGCGTTTTTTACTCAACCCATCGCCCCCCGTTAGTCCCTGACGTATTTTTAAGCATAGGGGTTGAAATTGCCGAAAATTGGTGGGAAAAGAAAAATCGTTCTTACTTTACCTGGGAATTTGGTAAACCCCCCGATGTTGCCATTGAAATTGTCTCTAATCGTGAGGGGAATGAACTCGGCAGTAAGCTCAGAGACTACGCCCAAATTGGGGTTAAGTACTACATCGTTTTTGATCCGAGTGGTCAACTGAGTCGGGTTCCGCTTCAGGTTTATCAGATCAAAGGGATGGCCTATATTGAGTTGAAAACAACTTGGCTAGAGCATGTAGGTTTGGGCGTAACGCTTTGGGAAGGCATTTTTGAAGGGAAGCACGATCTTTGGTTGAGATGGTGTGATCAAAGCGGGCAAGTGCTGCTGACGGGGGCAGAAAAAGCTCGTCAAGAGTATCAGCGGGCGCAACAAGAGTATCAGCGAGCGCAACAAGAGTATCAACGGGCAGAACAAGAACATCAACGGGCAGAACAAGAACATCAGCGAGCGGAACAAGAGGCTCAGCGAGCAGATCGATTAGCCGCCAAGCTAAGGGCGCTAGGAATTGACCCAGACCGTTTAAACGACGAGTAATTTTTGCTAAAAAAAGGCGGCTGGTGTATTACACTAGCCGCCTTTTAGAACACTTTTGGAGCCGTGAACTACATTTCTCGAACGATGGGCTGTCCGTCTTGGATTTCTCCAATTAGCACAATGTCGGTAACACCCACAAAAATGCCGTTTTCTAGAACGCCTGGGATGTTGTTCAGGGTCTTTTCTAGTTCGGCAGGATTGGGAATGGAAGCAAAAGTGACATCTAATACCATGTTGCCTTGATCTGTAATGACAGGACCATCTTTTTTAATACCCATGCGCAGCTCTGGTTTGCCGCCGAGTTTTTCTAAAGCGCGGGTGACAGGGGCGATCGCCATTGGCAACACTTCTACAGGCACAGGAAATGTAGAACCCAGCGCGGTCACAATTTTGGACTGGTCTACCACCACAATAAAGAGTTCAGCGAGGGAATCCACCACTTTCTCGCGGGTGTGAGCAGCGCCACCCCCTTTGATCAGGTTTTTGTGCGGATCGACCTCATCGGCACCATCGATCGCAATATGAATCCGATCCACTTCGTCCAAGGTGGTGAGGGGAATGCCGTACTGCTTGGCAAGGACAGAGGCTTGAAAGGAGGTGGGAATGCCTTTGATATCGGTGAGTTCACCCGATTTGAGGCGATCGCCTAGGTACTGAATGGCAAAGGCGGTGGTGGAGCCAGTCCCCAGACCCACAATAGAACCGGACTGCACGCGGTCGGCGGCGGCTTTGCCAACCTGTTGTTTCATGATTTTTATGGCGTCTGCCCCAGTACTCATATCAAACCCTCAAGCCTATTCTTCTATCGTCTCTAAGAATGCCGCAAAGTGTCGCTGCTGCCTAGGGGCAAATTGGGCATCTGTGCAATGCATTGTAAGAGTGATTCTGCCAGGGTTTCTGCGTTTACGCCCATGACGGTATGGCGCTGAGCTGTCCAGCAACCTGCCTGGGAATGCCACCATACAGCAGCCTGTACCGCTGATTCTTTGGATCGATTTTGTTTTTCGGCCTGCGCTATTAGCCCACCCATCAGTCCCGTCAAAACGTCTCCACTGCCGCCTCGCGCTAAGGCAGGCGTACTTTCTGTGTTAATCCATATTTGACCGTTGGGGGCCGCAATAGTGGTACAGGCTCCTTTCATTACAATGATAGCCTTCGCATTTTGAGCCGCCTGCTGTGCCGCCACCATAGGCAAAGCATCAGCTAGCTGTGGAAACAGTCGTCGAAATTCTCCGGTATGAGGGGTTAAAACGGTGGTGTTCGTTCGGGCTTGCAGGCAATCAGCTCCAAGGTTTGCCAGTAGATTGAGTCCGTCCGCGTCTAAGATTAATGGGCGATCGCACCCCAGAACCTGCTTCAATACCGCCGCTGATTCTGTCGTGACGCCAGGGCCATAGGCGATCGCATCAAACCGTCCCAAATCCAAGGCTTGAGGGAGATGGGCGATCGCCCCACCTGCGGTCTCATCACAGCTCATCACTACCGCATCGGGCAGCCGCGCCACCACTAGGTGCTTAAGGCTGACCGGAACCGCAAGGGTCAACATTCCGACCCCAGAAGCCCGTGCGCCCAGCCCTGCTAAAATCACGCTACCTGGATAGGTTTGGGAGCCGCCGATAAGGAGCAGATGCCCTTGTTTATATTTGTGGGTAGTGGGCGATCGCACTAACGGCAGGGTTTGCATCATCTCCTGGGCGATAAGCCGCTGAGCCGAAATAGAATTTCCCAGCACTGCCTCAACGCAAACCCACGGAATATCAAAATCAATCAGTTCAGCCTGTCCTATCCATTCAAGGGCAGAATCTTGAACGAAGGCTAGTTTCCAAAGCCCTAGACAAAGGGTGTGGATGGCGCGTACTGCCACGCCTAATACTTCCCCTGTGTCAGTATGGATGCCCGAGGGTAAATCAATGCTGACGGTGGGTTTTGCCCATTGGTTGAGGGTTTGGATAGTGTTGGCGATCGCCCCTTCTAGCTCTCGCTCTAAGCCAAATCCAAACAGCCCATCTACTAAAAGATCACAGGCGTGCAGGTCATCGACGGTTGTGCAGAAGGGGATAGAAAGGAGCGATCGCGCCACCTGAGCGTGGGCTGCGGTCAATTCTTTGCAGCGTTCTAAGGGTTGATAAATCTGGACTTTATAGCCCCGCAAAAATAGCTCACGCGCCACCACTAAGGCATCGCCCCCATTATGCCCTGATCCAACCAAGACGCCAATCGAAGGGAAAGTTTCCAACGGAAAGAGGGTCTGAATGCGACCTGCAATCAGACCCCCAACTTTTTCCATCAGCGCGGCAACTGGCATTCCCCCAGCAAAAATACGAGACTCAATATCTCGCATCTGCTGAGCCGACACAATCGGCTTTTGGATTTGAACTGATCGCTGTGAGAAATAATTTACCCGCAGCAAACTCATCCCCTCGCGTATGCAGGACTCAACTAGATCAGACCTGTTGCTTCAATCAGCCAAGTCAAAACCCCTGCGACTACGGCACCGCCAAGACCACCAATCAAAAATCCAACTGCGAAATCACTCCAGCCTTCAGCGCCCGCTAAATCCTTGGGGGCAGGTGCAGCTAAATTGTTGATGGGCGCATCGGGCTGGCTGGCAGCATAAAGCGATAGACAAATACTTAAAATCACAACCAGCCCAGCCGCACCCAGCACACCCGCAAGGCTGCCAATTTCTGTGTTACGCAAAGGTCCTAATTTCGCAAAAGGACCATAAAGTAGATAGCCATGAGCCATCCCAATTTCAAGGGCACGACGGAATGGTTTTAGACCGACTCGATAAGCAGGTAAGTTTTGGAGCCAAGCCTTGGTCAAGGCAGAAGAATTGATGGGTGTGGCTAAATTCCCAATTTGCGCGTCGCCTGGAGCTTTAATCACATCTACTGCCATACACTTCAACCCCAATCCATTTAATGACAACAGTTTCCTATGTTAACGTAATTTTTGGAAATGAAGAATGCAGTTTCTACACTTCTAAAGTTGTTTGAAGGAAAGCTATGGGTAAGCAGATTATTGGGCATACTCTTTATCAAAGAGCTTTATCTGAATAAATCCTGTCATGCCGCTAGTCATACCATCCGTGGACTTAAGTAAGGAGTTGGGCAAGTTGCCCACAGGCGCAACAGAAGCGACGGTCAAGACAGTCTTTTTGCCTCACTTACTTGAAGCACTAGTGCAGGGTGGCGAAAATAATTAAGCAGCTTTAGCGGGTTCAGGAAACCCCTTGAACTTCCAGTTAAATGGCTTCGCAAGAACACGGTTAAAGTAGGCAACGAAGTCTAGAATTTGTTGCCTGAGATCTTGGGTAG
>JBGSVR010000005.1:0-3292 GCA_041752855.1 Thermosynechococcaceae cyanobacterium | reverse complement strand
ACCCCAAACCCTCACTGAATTAGGATTTTTATATGATTCGCGTTGTGATTGCGGATGATCAAGCATCCATTCGATTCGCCCTTCTGGATCAGTTCAAATCCTACCCAGATATTGAGGTGGTGGGCGTTGCCGAAAACGGTCGTCAAGCCATAGAACAAGTCGAAAAGCTGTGTCCAGATGTGCTGCTGCTCGATTTAATCATGCCTGTTTTGGATGGATTAGAGGCAGCTCAAGAGATTAAAGCGCGTTTTCCTGAAACCAAGCTGTTAATACTGTCCGCCCAAGACGATCCATCTTCACTGCTTCCAGCGCTACAGGTTGGCGTTCATGGCTACCTCCAGAAAGGCGTGCCGCCTGAGGAGCTGGTTGCTGCCATTCGATCGGTTCGGCAAGGCCATTTTCAAATGGGTTCTAATCTGATGGCGTCTAAAGCCGCTGCTGAGATGGCGCTCTCAGAGGGCAGCACCTTTGGCGACGGCGGCACAATGGTGCTGGCACCCGCAGAGACTAGCCGCAATGGCACCAGTTCAAGCAGCCGCAATGCTTTAGCCCTGTCCCCTAAAGGAGCGCTTGCGAAAAGTGCCCCCTCTTCCCTGGCAGTTTTTGACCGTCCTGTATTGCTGCAACAGTCTCCGTTATGGTCGCGGGTGATTATTTGGGCGTTGGTGGGTAGTACCGCCGCAATTTTAGCCTGGGCCTGCTTTTTTAAGTTTGACGAAGCCATTCCCGCAACGGGACAGCTAGAGCCGCAGGGCGCAGTGAAAGACGTTCAGGTTCCCGTGACAGGAGTAGTCAAGGCGATTCTGGTTAAAGAGGGGCAGCGCGTCAAAAAAGGAGACGTGCTGCTGCAACTTGACCCCAAAGGAACCCAGTCAGAGCTTTCCACGCTGGCACAGGTGCGAGAGTCGCTTTTAGAAGAAAATGCGTTCTATCGTCAGCAGACTGCCAATGAGACAGGACGCATTAACCTGCCGCGCTCTGGGACTCTATTGCCTTCTCGGATGATTGCCCTTGCCCAAAGCCGTCAGGCACTGATTGAAGAAAGCCAGCTCTATCGATCGCAGGTCAGAGGAGATAGCCAAGGCGTAGCGCTCAATCCAGAGCAGCAGATGCGGTTACAGTCGAATCTTAGAGAAGAGTCTTCTCGTGCGGGTGCCGCTCGTTTAGAGTCTGAGCAGCTCCAAAAGCAGCTTTCTCAAAACCAAATTCAGCAGGCCAGTGCGGTGAAGTCTCTCACCGCTAACACAGGCATTCTCCAGACCATTCTGCCCGTGGTGGCTTCAGGGGGGTTAGCCAAAATAGAGCAGGTCAAGCAAGAAGAAGCGGTGCAAAAAGCTCAAGCGGATGTGGATCGGCTAGGGCAAGAGGAGGCTCGTCTTAAATTGGCGATCGCCCAGGCCAATGAAAATCTAGACAATACCGTATCGGTCTCTCGCAGAGACGTACTGGGAACTTTGTCTGTAAATGAGAAGCAGATTGCTCAAATTGATAGCCAATTTGCCAAAAACATCATCGAAAATGAAAAACAAATTGCCGAAATTGACAACAAGCTCAACCAGGCCAAAATGACGTTGAACTATCAAGCAGTACAGTCCCCCGCAGACGGCCTTGTGTTTGACCTTAAGCCCAAAGCGCCAGGATTTGTCGCTAACCCAAGCGAGCCAATCCTCAAAATTGTGCCGTCTGATAATCTCGTCGCAAAAGTGTTTATTACCAATCGAGACATTGGATTTGTACAGCCTGGAATGCCTGTAGATGTCCGCGTGGATTCATTTCCCTTTAGTGAGTATGGCGATATTAAGGGCACCTTGACCTGGATTGGCTCCGATGCGCTGCCGCCCACCCAAGTCCGTAACTTCTATAGTTTTCCAGCAAAGGTAAAGCTCAATACTCAGACCCTAAAATCGCCAAAAAGTCGGCTCGCTTTGCAGTCAGGCATGTCGCTGAGCGTCAATATTAAAACGCGGCAGCGAACGGTCATGAGTATTTTTACAGACTTGTTTACTGGGGAAATGGAGGGCATGAAGCATCTGCGCTAGCGGCATCGTCCACTTTCACCATCAGTGTCATCGGATCGACTGGTGAAGCATTAAAACCACACTTCTCATAAAACTGCTTCGCATCTTCCGAGATGGCATGGACGAGAATTGCACGTATTCCTGCAATCTCAGCAGCTTGTAAAGTACGAAGAACAGCGTCTCGAAGCAGAGTGCGCCCGAACCCTTTCCCTTGCCAGTGACGATCAACCGCTAGTCGTCCGATTACCATAACTGGGATGGGATCGGGCATATTACGCCGAACTCGCCCTGTTGCTGAAGTTTGCGCCACTGCTCCATTGGCAAGACAGTAATATGCAACGACTAATTCACCAGCGCAGAGAACATAAGTGCGTGAAGCCCCCTCTAACTCATTTTTCAGCGCGCGACGCTTCAGCCAGTCATCTAGCTGACCGTCACCTGAATCAAAACTGTCAATTTGATGTGATGAATTCAGTTTTTCAGGTGGACGGAGCTTATCTTGATCACAATCTAATCCCACGGAGCCTTGGTTGTCAGCAATGTGTGTAATTGCTCATTTCGAGTAGATGGTGCATCCAGCAGCGCCAAAAATTGCTCATATTTAGGTTCATCTAACCCAAAGAAGGTGCGGTCTAGAAGAACATCTTGGGCTTTGCTATAAGATGACTCAAGCATAAACTCTGAGCGACTCTTGCCCTGCACTTCAGCCGCATGATCAATTAAATCGCGTTGGTTTTGCTTAGCTCGGATATTGATTGTGACATCACGGGTCTGGCTCACTGACCTTTCATCGGCTGAGGCGGACATAGCGCTTACCTCCTTAATAGAAGACCTCTCTAATATAAGAGATTTGTATACACAACGTCAACACAATCCTATGCTTTTTCAATTATGGCTAACAGTTAAACGCAATTTGGGTCATTGCCTTAGCCACGTCACAACAGCCTTTTGAGTTTATACGGGCGACCTTTCGGTTCCTGCTCTCAACCAATAACCCAGTCAGCTAACGTTGCCCATCAACCACCGTAACCCGCCTCTGCTTTATCACCGAGACCTTTGGTAATCGGTGTGCATGGGCGTTGTTAGGCGATACGGGCTCAAATTATATTAAACGCTAGATTGCATGTTCTCCTGTATTCGACTTTGGACAAATCTGAAGGTCAAATGGGCTGAACGCTATGCAAGAAAGGATAATGACGGTTTCAATCTAAAGCCCCGTCATTATCGCCACCTCCATTATGCCTATTCCTCTCACTGCATCTGAGTTTAAGAGT
>JBGSVR010000004.1:0-5700 GCA_041752855.1 Thermosynechococcaceae cyanobacterium | reverse complement strand
AGGCTGGGCGCTAACAGCGTTGTTAACTGCGCTAGCCAGGGTTGGCTCACGGCTTGTGTATCATAGCCAGCCGTCTGCCACACGGTTATCAGCCGATCCGTCAGCTCAGGAATGGGCATGGTGTGGAGATACTGACTGTTGATCCAGTCCAGTTTATCCCAGTCAAACTTAGCGCCTGCTTTGGTCACGCGCTGCATCTCAAAGTCTTGGGCGGCTTCTGCTAAAGAAAACAGCTCTTTGGTAGAGTCCGTTGGCGACCAGCCTAGAAGGGTCATATAGTTGACCAGTGCCGGAGCCATAAAGCCCATCTCTTGAAACTCAGATATAGAGGTGACACCATCTCGCTTAGAGAGCTTTTTACCCGCTGCGCTGAGGATGAGGGGCGTATGACCAAATTCTGGAATCTTTTGCCCTAGCGCCTCATAGAGCAAAATTTGCTTAGGCGTATTGCCAATGTGGTCTTCGCCGCGAATAACGTGGGTGATTGCCATATCAATGTCATCGACCACCACCACGAGGTTATAGAGGGGCTGACCCATTTCGGTGCTGGAGGCTGCCCGAGCGATCACCATATCGCCCCCTAAGTCTTTGCCTTGCCAGGTGACTTGGCCTCTCACCAAATCCGTCCAAGAAATGACGCGGTCATCTTCAATTCTGAACCGGACGACGGGCTTACGGCCTTCGGCTTCAAAGGCGGCTTTTTGGTCTGGAGTGAGGTGGCGGTGGCGGTTGTCGTAGCGAGGCGCTTCGTTGTTGGCTTCTTGCGCGGCACGCATGGCATCCAGTTCTGCGGGCGTGGCGTAGCAGTGGTAGGCCAACCCTTTGTCGAGTAACGTTTGCACTGCCTGACGATACAAATCCATGCGCTCAGACTGGAAAAAAGGGCCTTCATCCCAGGTTAAGCCCAGCCAAGTGAGTCCATCAACGATGTTTTGGGTATATTCGGGGCGCGATCGCTCCAAATCAGTATCTTCAACACGCAGAATAAACTGACCCTGATGATGACGAGCAAACAGCCAGTTAAAGACGGCTGTACGGGCGGTGCCAATGTGAAGATTGCCTGTGGGACTGGGCGCAATGCGAACTCGAACTGTCACGAAACTATCCTAAAACGTCATAGAGACTTCTCTTTGACTCTATCGCAAAGCTATGGCTAAAGTTTTTCAATTTGTCGTCGGTCAGACGGTAGCCCTAACATTCGCTTCTTTAAGAAATGTCAGTAAGATCGTAGCTATTGACTGTTTTAGGCAGTCTCTCTCTCCAAGCATCGGTTTTCAATTGTTTCGTGTTTCATCCCTCACTAGACTATGCAAGACTCGTCGTCTACCCATCCTAAATCTCTGCTTCAGTGGCTGCTGCTCATTGCGCCGTTCTTCCTGTGGGGGACGGCGATGGTTGCCATGAAGGGGGTGATGGATCAGAGCAGTCCTCTGTTTGTAGGCACTTTACGCATTATGCCAGCGGGGTTGCTGGTGATTGTAGCGGCAGTCATGATGGGCAAAGCGCAACCCCAGGGTTGGAAAGCATGGCTCTGGATTACCCTATTTGCTTTAGTCGATGCGACCCTATTTCAGGGCTTCTTGGTGACGGGACTTTCTAAAACGGGGGCAGGTTTAGGCTCGGTGATGATTGATTCTCAGCCCTTAGCCGTTGCGGTTTTAGCCTGGTTGCTCTACGGCGAACAGGTCAGATTTTGGGGTTGGCTGGGTCTACTGGTCGGCATCACGGGCATTAGCTGCATTGGACTCCCCGATGAATGGATTCTGGATTGGTTTAGCGGTCATTTTGCATGGCCTGTTTTAGACCTCTCTTTGGGGGAGGGTTTGCAGGCGTTTTTGAGCCGAGGCGAAAGCTGGATGCTGTTGGCGGCGCTCTCGATGGCAGTGGGCACGGTCATGATTCAGCGCGTCAGCAAGTACGCAGACCCCATTATGGCGACGGGCTGGCACATGCTGATCGGCGGCGTTCCGCTTTTGGTCGGATCGGCTTTATGGGAGAGCAATCAGTGGCAGGGGTTAACGCTTCAGAGTTGGTTAGCAATGGGCTACTCTACTGTTTTTGGCAGTGCGATCGCCTATGGACTTTTCTTCTGGTTTGCCTCGAAGGGAAATCTGACGAGTCTTAGCGCACTCACGTTTTTGACCCCTGTGTTTGCACTTATTTTTGGCAATTTATTTTTGGCAGAGGTGCTTAGCCCTATTCAGTTTTTGGGCGTGTGTCTGACGCTGGTGAGTATTTATTTGGTGAACCAACGCGATCGCCTTCCAAAACTTTGGGAAACCCTACCCACAATTGATCCAGAAGAACCCTCACTGCCTAATAGCCAAATCCCCATTTCAGTGCCAGAAAAAGACATTCCGCCCACGCCTTTCTAGAGCGAGTAAAGTATAGATATTGGCGACAGGACGGTATCTCAGCCTCCGATTGCCTAGGGAATCTTACAGAGTTAGTCGATGTTATGGTGCGATCGCGACCCAATTGTTCGACATGGTTACACCAAGTCATCGCCGAAGCGACACAGCACAAGCTTATAAAAGATGGTGAATCATGACATTTGAACAGATTCAGCAGGCTATTGAGGGGATGCTCTCAGTGCAAAGAAAATTGCAGGGTAGTCAGTTACGCTTTGAAGCTGAGCTGGGTGACTTAAAACAGTCTGTGGGAGACTTAAACCAGTCTGTGGGTGATTTGAAGGAATCTCAAAAGCAAACCTTGGTTGCAATGGATTCTTTGTTAGAGCATGGTAAGGCCACAGACCGCAGAATTGAGCAGCTCATTGGGTACAGCATCAATCGAGAACGCGATTCCCTGGATATCCAGCAGGACATTTTAGACTTACGGCATCAAGTTGTAGCGCTAGAACGAAAGTTACCCGAATCTTAAACGTGTGATCAATTTAAACTTCAGTAGCAGCTAAATTTATTTGCTGCATCCGATACCTCGAAAAAATAAGTCCTTTTTAACTATTTTTAGCCGTTATTACTTCAATAGGACGAAGAATACGATTTTCTATTTGGAAGCCCTGCTTAACAATCTTTAAAATAGTTCCCTCTTCAACATCAAAATTATTTTCAGTTTCAACAACACTACACAATTTAAAATCAACCTTAGATTCTGTGTAATCAATCTGCTGAACATTTCGGCGTGAAAAAATTATTGTTAATCTATCTCTTAATGCTTTAAGATTTTTAGGGAGACGCTTCCAAACTTTGGGAGATGCTTCTGGTTGTTGCTCTACGGCATTAATGAGAGCCTCAAGAGAATCAAATAGGTCTAATAGTTCACGGAAAAGCTGTTCTGTTTCATTTCTATTCTTTTCTTGTTCAATGCCTACAGTTTGTTGAAGGGTACTTCGTGTTCTTAAAAGTTCTCGCAGGTGATCTAGTAGTTGTTGATGCTGATCTTGGCTTAAATTAAATTTCTCAATAGTATTCATTGTTGAATTAGTTCTTTAGTAATTATATGTCGTCTAGATTGAAATCTTGTAAAATCGATTCACCTAAGCGACGCTTGAGTAACATTAAGTTTTCAGGATTTGAGATGAGCTGATCAAGTTCATCTAGATCTTGGATAAAATCAATTTGAATATTATTTTGATTTAAATTTGAAGTGTCAACCTTTTTGAACCTTCTTGGGGTTGGCAATATTGGTTTTAAGCAGTCTGCAATAAGTCGTTCTCGCTGATTTGTCAAAATGCTACGTGCTTGGGCAATGACATCAAGTGGATATTGACGTTTTTTCATTGCTAAAGCAAAAGCCTTAGTAATCTCAGCACTTGTGGCATCCTGAGACACACCTAAAACATCATAAGGATTGTATTTAAATTGAAAAGATGACATGTTAAGTATCCTTTTAAATCAATAAACGTTTAATTGTGTAGCCATATCTCTAATATTTTGGTCGTTCGGTGAAAGTTGGCGCAACCATCTCAAGATTTTCTTCATTTCATTAATATCTAGCGATCTTCTTTCAATGCCATTCATCAAAATATCCATTAAAACTGTAGCTGTTCTTCGATGAATTTCTTTGTGATTAGAACGAAGTGCCTTAGAAACCCAAGTTTCAATACTAGAGTTTTCCATTACATTAACCAAATCCTCTAGTTCTTCTTGAAATTCAATTTTTTCAATGAGATCTTCAACTAATGGATTATTTTTGTCAATTGTACGGAGTTTCTGAAGTTCTCGCTTTGCTTGACTCAGTGAGATTTTTTCTTCAACTATTCTTTCTCTAATAGCTTCTGCTTTATATTCTGCTAAATAGGCTGAAGCGACTGGGTTTCCTGTTATGTGATGCCAAAATTCAGCAAAGTTAATGTGATCATTATTATTATCTAACTCGCGTCGTATTTTTGTCCCCAATTCATTAATTTCTTTTTGCCATTCTCGATTTTTTTGAATGATTGAAGCTAAGCCCTTCAAATGTGTTTGAGCTTCTCGCCATTTGCCTGATTGAAGTGCATGTTTTCCTCTGTAGTAAGTAATCGTACTGACCGCTAGTTTTTCTAAGCTATTTGTAGCTGTTTGACGTGGTTGTATTTGGATAGCTCGCTCAATATCGCCATCAAGGCAAGCTGCGATCGCAGTTCCCCATTCAGTATATAAAGTTCCTAGCAAACTCTCATTTGGTTTTGCTTGAGATAAGATATTAGAAAAATACCGATAACATCCGGGTGTTAAGTATATATTACCGATTTTGGGTGCGAACTTTTCATTTTCTATATTTAATCTGAGAGCATGAGTTTCTACTCGATACAGATCTCTTCCTTGCAGATAGCTTGATAGATCTTCATCTTTGAGACGATCTAATGTGTTTTGTGCCAAAGAGATGAGATCTTGCTTAAGCTGATTTAAATCAAGAACTTCATCAGTAAGCCAGGGTAGCATTTTTAGGTTTTGATTTTGCTCAAGGTTGGCGACCATAGCAAAAATAGCTGCAATCATTTTAGGGATGCAAGATTTATCATCTTGAGCTGCTAAATAGGCAGCTATAGCCCAATTATGTATATTAGCCTGGGCAAAACTTTGTTGGAGCTGCTTCTCTAGATTAGGTAAAATAGCTGAATAATCGTTAGTCTGCCAGTTTGAAATTTCTAAACAAGGCTGAATGTGCTGTTCTAGATTGATACCAACTGGATAATCATCCTCTCCAAATTTATCTAAGTATTCTTGACTTTCAGACTTAGCAGCATGAAGATTCTGAGCTTCAATATAAATTTGAATCTGATGAATTACTTTTAGTTTTTGACTTTCTGCTGCCTGCTTGAGTAGTTTAGATTGTTCCTTTATTTCAGGATGATTTAGGGATGTCCAAGCTTGAGATGCTTTATTAAAATCACCTTGTTTAAAATAAATAAATCCCTTTAAATATAAAGCAGATTGAGTAGAAGAATTTTCCAAATATTGCAATGCTAAGATTGGGTTTCTTAATCGGCAATGACTAAAAGCTAATCTTGTATAAATAGTGTCTTCAACTATATTTGTTGATGGCAGTAATTTAAGGCTTGAATTATAATGAATGGCTGCTTGCTCATGATTCTGAAGTTTTTCAGAATTCAACCCTTTGCAAATTTCTTCATAGCCTTTTAAGGTATTTTCTAGCTTATTACTCAGAGAGGTAGAATCTTGACGAGGAAAAATTTTTCTGGCTTCTACGAGAACTTGCAATGCTTTTTCTAAGAAACCACATTTCACGTGAACC
>JBGSVR010000003.1:0-7176 GCA_041752855.1 Thermosynechococcaceae cyanobacterium | reverse complement strand
ACCAAATGGCAACAGCCATCAATCCTTTTGGGGACGGTCATGCATCCGAGCGCATAGTAGACATTGTGCGCAGCTATTTTGAGGTTTAGCAGCATCGAGATCCAATTTCTGCTTCAAGCGCTGTCAATGCATTAAGTGCATCTCAATCATGCAGTATTGGGGTGCGAAGGTATTCATTAATACCGACTACTCTAGAGAATTGCTTTAGCTTTAATTAAGATTTGAGCTAAAATGCAAATCGTGTGCTTATCCTCTAACCCAATGGATTCTCAATTGTCTCTAGTGCTGAGCTAGGGTATGGTTTCACACTAGCGAAACCATTGGGACAGTCTAAAGTTAGAAGTTTTTAGGTTTTAGAGTGTCTATGGCTGCATCGATTGTGAAATATGGCTTGGTGGGCGTTCTAATCTCACTCAGTTTTTACAGAGCATGGTTAAAGAAGGGGCAAGGGTTACTTCAGGGAATGTATTTTTACATTCTGAACCAGACCTTCAATGACCCCAAGCTCGCCCACTGGATTTGTCGGCTTGTGCCTGCACAGTGCCCTTTTGAGAGAGACGTATGGGTCTTGGGCCGAGAATTTCATATCCCCCCACTTTGCAAACTCAATCCTTTTTACGAACAGTTGGCGGCACTCCGATTTAGTGCTTTGTCCTATTTATCTGAAGACTGTGGTGAAGATGTATTGCCCTACTGTCAGTAATTAATTCTAATATCAGTAAATTGTTTTAGCGCCGCTCTAAACTTAGGACATATTAAGGCGCTGACGCGGCGCTGGCGCGGCGTGACGGGTGTCTTGGCAGGTCGCTCTCGTCATAAATTTCGCCAACCAGCTCTTCAATCACGTCTTCTAAGGTCACAAGCCCCACTGTTCCGCCATACTCATCCACAACAATGGCAAGGTGGAGCCTTTGCTGAAGCATTTCTTTAAGTAAATCAGCAACGCGCTTTGTTTCAGGAATATAGACTGGAGCATCCATTGCGGCTGAAACTAGCTCGTTGCCATGAAACTTTAGGTACTGTACGGCTCGCTTCAGATGAATTACCCCTACAATTTCGTCCTTAGACTCACCCTGTACGGGAAGACGAGAGTAGCCGCTATCAAGGCAAACGTCGATAACCTCTTGAATTGTAGCCTCGTGGGAAATCGTACACATTTCCGTCCGTGGTTTAACAACCTGTCGCGCGCTTAGGTTGTCTAACGCCAAGGCTTTATTTAAAAGCTGATGTTTTTGAAGGTCAAGCTGACCTCTCCCCCCTAGAACCTCAATCATGAGTTCTAAGTCCTCAACCGACTCACTGGGAGCCACCATGTTTCCCTGTAGAAAGCGAATCAGCCTGTGGGTGATCGCCTCAAACCCATAAATGATGGGAGCCAGCGCTACAGAAAGCCAGTAGATCGGCCGCACCACCACCCGAAAAATGGGCATGGCATGATTGATGGCTAAAGATTTGGGCGTAATTTCGCCAAAGAGCAGCAGCAATACGGTAGAGACTCCAGTGGCAATACCTACTCCTGCTCCGCCCAGCCATCCAAAAAAAAGGTTGCTGGTTAAGATTGCAGTGGCGTTATTGACCAGGGTGTTGCCGATCAGGAGAGTAGTAATAAATCGCGCGCGCTTTTCTAAAACGAGCCGGAATAAACCTTCGGGATCGCCCTCTTCTTTCATGAGCGATCGCAGCTTTAGGTTATCCAGAGCCGTAATTGCTGTTTCGGAACCTGAAAATAAAGCAGACAGTAGAATGAGCACCGCCAAAATTGCGATATCAAACTTCAAGTCTCCTAACACTGATTCAGTGATGAGGAAACGCGGGGCATCAATCCACTGAAAAATCACGGAGAAAATATCGTGCGTAAGCAGGATTAAAAAGACTTATCCCAAATCATATCGCTTCTGCCCTAGGGCAGAAGCGAACAGGTCAGACTTTCCTAATGGTCAGTAATTTTCAACTAGTAGGTTTCAACGTGCCAGCGGCCTGCTTTTTTGAGGGTGCGCTGGTAGTCAGACCAAACCACGCCGTTTTTGCTGGCTGCGGATGCCATCCCTTCATCAATGCCGCCTTCCATGCCTTTGAGTCCACAAATATACACATGGGTGTTATCCTTTTGAACCAATTCCCAAAGCTGGTCGGCACTTTCTTGAATGCGGTGCTGAATGTACATCTTGCCACCTTGAGCATTTTGCTGCTCTCGGCTGATGGCATAGGACAAACGCAGATGATCGGGGAACTCAGCCTGAAGGGCTTCTAGTTCCGCTTTGTAAAGCACATTGGCAGTGTAGGCAACGCCAAAGAACAGCCACGCTAGACCCTTAAATTGATAATCTTGGTGCTTTTCTTTAAACATCCGCCAGATAAAGGCGCGGAAAGGTGCAATGCCGGTGCCCGTTGCCATCATGACGATGGTGGCGTTGGGATCGCTCGGCAGCAGCATTTCTTTGCCTACAGGCCCTGTGATTTTGATGGGGGCACCCACCTCTAACCCCGTTAGATAGGTCGAGCAGACCCCTTCGACTTTTTCACCTGTTTCAGGATGCTTGTACTCTAACTTTCGGACGCACAGTGAAACGGTTTTGTCATCTAGGGCATCGCCGTGGCGAGTAGAGGCAATGGAGTAAAGTCTGAGCTTGTGGGGCTTACCTTTATCGTCAATTCCTTCAGGAATAATGCCGATGCTTTGACCCTCTAGATAGCGTAAATCTCCACCAGAGAGATCAAAGGTCAAATGTCTGACGGTACCTTCTCCGCCTTCACGCACCAGTTCTTCGTTAGAGACACATTTGCCCACAAACGGCTGATTGGGACGATAAAGATTGACCGGAATGTCCGATTCCTTTTTAGCCTTGGGTGCAGCAGCCTCGGGGGTGCTGGAGCCAGCAGAAGCGGCGGCAGTATCTTCTGAGACCGGAAAAATATTCACGATTTTGCCTCCTGCTTTTGCAATTTGGAGCATGAACTGCCCCATGCGGTCATAGGGTACTGTAAAAAAAGTTTTGCCACTTGACCGGAGTGGAGCCTGGTTTCCGTTGGAGCCACTGTTGCGCAATCCCACCACTTCGTAACGATAGAGTCGATTTCCTGATAGGGAATTAGCAGATCCAGATGCACTGGGATTGAACATTGCGATTAAATCTCTCCGAAGCTAACGTGCGTTTTTCTTTTGTTTATTATTTTGCAATAAAAAGGCGCAGGGACGTTGATGTGCCCTAAGTGTGCGCTTCTAAACATCTTTAGGTTTCAAAGATGCGGCTGGCGCAAGGACGACAAAAATGCGCCATTTACAAATTGAGACTTATTTTATCGCGTTTTGCTGGACTGCTAGACTCTTGCCATCTCAGCGTAACGAAGGTTTGCGGTTTGCGACTGTTATCTAATTGACGAAATTGGTGCAAACGAGCCTAGAAATGTAACGCTCTATTGCGACTTGGTTAAACTGTGTTGCAAGTTAGGCGCTAGAACAGGGGCAAGTGACTTTAGCCCAAATCCACCGTGTTAGGATGCAGGTCAACAATCGAGCTGTTTTTAATCAGAATTGGAGGGTCGCTTGGCATTACGGGTTGCTGTGGTCGGGTCAGGGCCAGCCGGTTCCTCTGCGGCTGAAACGCTTGCAAAAGCGGGTATTGAAACTTTTTTGTTTGAGCGCAAGCTAGACAACGCAAAACCTTGCGGCGGTGCAATTCCGCTGTGCATGGTAGAAGAATTTGATTTGCCGCCTCATATCATTGACCGTCAGGTGCGGAAGATGAAGATGATTTCGCCTTCCAATGTTGAGGTCAATATTGGCGGAACGCTCAAAGATGGTGAATACATCGGCATGTGCCGCCGTGAGGTGTTGGATGGTTTCCTGCGCGATCGCGCGGTTGGCCTTGGGGTCAAGCTCATCAACGGCATTGTGAACAAGCTAGAGATTCCGAGCAGCAGCACGGCTCCCTATGTGCTGCACTATGCGGATTTCTCTAGCGGTAAGGCCGAAGGCGAAATGAAGTCTTTGCAGATAGATTTGGTGATTGGTGCTGATGGCGCAAATTCACGCATTGCCAAGGAAATTGACGCAGGTGACTATAACTATGCGATCGCCTTCCAAGAGCGCATCCGTCTGCCAGACAAGCAAATGGCCTACTACGAAGACTTAGCCGAAATGTACGTCGGTGACGATGTCTCGACCGATTTCTACGCCTGGGTATTCCCCAAGTACGACCACGTTGCAGTAGGCACTGGCACCATGCAGGTGCATAAAGCCGATATCAAAAAGCTTCAGGCTGGTATCCGCGCCCGTGCGGCGCATCGGCTTCAGGGTGGCGAGATCATTAAGGTAGAGGCTCATCCGATTCCTGAGCATCCCAGACCTCGCCGAGTGGTGGGTCGCGTGGCGCTAGTGGGGGATGCAGCAGGCTACGTCACCAAGTCTTCTGGTGAAGGCATTTACTTTGCCGCGAAGTCTGGACGCATGTGTGCGGAGATGATTGTGGCACGCTCTGAAAATGGGGCAAAGGTTCCTACGGAAGCTGATTTGAAGGCTTACATCAAAAAGTGGGATAAGGAATACGGCATTACGTATTTTGTACTCGACATTCTGCAACGGGTGTTCTACCGTTCTGACGCGACGCGGGAAGCCTTTGTGGAGATGTGTGCTGACATTGATGTACAGCGCCTAACCTTTG
This sequence comes from Thermosynechococcaceae cyanobacterium, assembly GCA_041752855.1. Lineage (GTDB taxonomy): Bacteria > Cyanobacteriota > Cyanobacteriia > Thermosynechococcales > Thermosynechococcaceae > JAAURS01. The sequence goes on along the minus strand of JBGSVR010000003.1, from coordinate 2,515 downwards.
ATAGCTACCTGTACAAGACCGTCGTGCCTGCTAATCCGCTAACGCAGCTTAAGATTACGGCTAAAACCATTGGCAGCCTGCTGCGAGGCAATGCTTTAGCGCCTTAGTTTTGGCTCTTTGAGCGTTCTAAAAAGCCTGCCGTTAGAAATAACGGCAGGCTTTTTTATGACAGATCTTCGTTGGTGTACCAATGGTGATGAACAATCTGCTGAGGTGCGGTGGGGAGGGCGATAGCTGCGCACCAAGAGTCCGCCCCTGCAAAAAATTCACCCATGTCTAAATCCTGAAGCCAAATCTGTCGGTTCTCGGCCTGTACCCAGTAGCTGCCAATGTTGGCATGGGCGGGGACTTCAAAGACAGAGAGCTTTTCGTAGAGGCGATCGCCAAATAGCTTCACTAGCGCTTCCTTACGCGTCCAAATCTTAAAGAACGCCTGAGATTGTTCAAGCGGAGGGAGTTGATTAAAGACAGCCAACTCTTGGGGCGTACAGATACGCTGAGCAATGTCTAGGTAGCTAATCAACGGATTAAATCCTTCAAGATCAACCCCAATCGCCTGGTTGGCTGTAATCGCGTACAGAATCCGATTTTGAGAATGTGACAAATTGAATTGAAGTACATCTCCTCCACTGTGGGTCGCCAAGGCAGGCTTACCATTGTCTGAATAAACAAACTCTAAACTGGCAGGGTCTCGGCGCAGATAAGACCCAAGCAGCAAACGTAGCCTGCCTCTCGTTTGGATAAACTGACTTCGCGCCTTGGGGACAATATAGCGCTGGCTTCTAGCCTGCTCATCAGAGCTGAGGAGAGATAAAAGAGAAAATGCTTTGGATAGACTTTTGGGAAATAGCTTAGCGACCTCGGGGTCTTGATCTTGGCGGGTTGTGACCGACCATAAATGTAGGCTACCCGAGACGGGCAGATCTTGTTTTGAAGAGAGTGCCTGTACAGTGCAGTGCCTTATTATGACTGGTACAGTCCCTGACATGGCATTAACGTATGCGGACAAAAAATAACCACAACCCTAGCACAGCAGCAATCTGCGTCGTAGGACGGCATTTTTTAGGATGACTGCTGATTGTCTTGAACGTTATTGGACTTCGACACAAGCTTTGTATTACAAGATTCCCAAACCTCATTCATCGCTTGAAGTGCCAAATCCCGTGGCAGTTGACTGAGCGACTGACCGTGGTGAAACTTTAGACTAATGACAAGCTGTTTGTACAGTACCGATAGATGTTGAGAATCTTGAGGAATCGGAAAAGACGAATTATTGTTCATAAGCGTTGCTTTGAACGTGACCTTAGAAAAAATCACACGGGGCATAAGCTTTAGAATGCCTGTAAATGCGCATATCGCCTACCGTAAATTTACGGATAGCCGACACGAAGTCATAACTTTAGATCGAAGCGATCTGTTCAAATATCCATATATGATGACAAATCATCTCAGTAGAATCATGAAAACAGCGTTTAGGCTCATGAAAGACTAAGGCACTTTTGTAGGAACGTTGCTTGGGGTGCATAGCCTAGCTGAAGGTAAAGTGAGTGAACCGCAGACCATCAAAAAGTGGTTGACACACCACAGGACTCGACTCGTTCTATAAGGAGACAAGCTCAAAAGCCCAGCGTAGTCTTGAAAGGTCAGTTATCGCCGTCATTGATGTAAAGGTGCTGTGTAAGTGCTTTAGATTATTAACCTTTCCGCTTAAAGATCAGCAATCAATCCTAAACTGGATCTGGCGCAAATTGCTTTAGTAGCGAGTCAGCCTTGTGAAAGCAAGGCTTGTTTTACGCCCGTGGGCGTTGACAAAGAGGCTGACTCAAAACCTGACTGTGCAAGTGCTGAAAGTGGCAGATTCGCCGAGCTGTGTTTGAGAAGGAGATTTTAAGTTCATGGTTACTATGACCCAAGATGCGCCATTATTGCTGCGCGCGGCTCGTGGCGAATCTGTTGACCGCCCACCCGTCTGGATGATGCGCCAAGCAGGACGCTATATGAAAGCCTATCGAGATCTGCGCGAGAAGTATCCGTCTTTTCGGGAGCGCTCTGAAATTCCTGAAGTGGCGATCGAGGTTTCTCTTCAGCCTTGGCGCGCCTTTGGTCCCGATGGCGTGATTTTGTTCTCAGACATTGTGACCCCCATGCCTGGAATGGGCATTGACATGGATATTGCCGAAGGGAAGGGTCCCATTATCCATGACCCGCTTCGCACTCAGGCACAGATTGATGCTCTGACACCGCTCAACCCTGAAGAATCTTTGCCCTTTATTAAAACCATTTTGAAGGCGCTCCGCCAAGAAGTGGGCAACCAGGCCACAGTGCTGGGCTTTGTGGGCGCACCTTGGACCTTGGCAGCCTATGCTGTCGAAGGCAAGGGTTCTAAGACTTATTCGGTAATTAAGGGCATGGCGTTTTCTGACCCAGCGCTACTGCACCAGATTTTGTCTAAGTTTGCCGATGCGATCGCCACCTATGTTGGCTACCAAATTGACTGTGGTGCCCAGGTGGTGCA
>JBGSVR010000002.1:0-9658 GCA_041752855.1 Thermosynechococcaceae cyanobacterium | reverse complement strand
GTCTCAGATACACAGACGCTGCTTCAGATGTATCACCGAGGGGTTAGAAATTTTCAGTCGCAATCTTTGCGTAATTTAGACCTTACGGGATTGGACTTAATTGATGTCGATTTTTCCCACGCGAATTTATCGGGAAGTGACTTATCTTTGTCCTATCTTCATCGGGCTAATTTCCGAGACTGTCACTTGATGCGATCGCAGCTTCAAGGCGCAACCCTAAACCAGGCAAACTTTAGTCAGGCAAACCTGCGAGATTCTAGTTTTCACGGCGCTTCGCTTCAGGGCGCTATTTTATTTGGGGCAGATTTGGGGTTAGCCGATTTAACCGATGCCAATCTGATGGATGCCGACCTGCGCGGGGCAAACCTATGCAGTGCAAACCTACAGGGTGCTTGTATGCGCGGGGCAAACTTTAGAGAAGAGTCTATGGTCAATAGCACCATGCTGCAAGGTGCAATCTTAGACGATGCCGATTTGCGCGGCGCAAACTTAAAGGGTGCAAATTTAGATCGCGCTAGTCTTAAAAAGGCTAATCTTGCTTTTGCAAATCTCCGAGGCGTTTCGCTCAAAAATGCCAATCTAGAGGGGGTTAATTTAGAAGGCGCGGTGATGTCTGATGTTGATGCATCGGATGCCAATTTAAGCTGGGCAAACTTACAGGATGCAAAGCTAGAGCGCATTAACTTAAGCCGTGTGAACCTAGAAAAAGGGAACTTAGGCAGCGCAATTTTAGCCGATGCTAAGTTAAATTATGCCAATTTAAAGCAGGCCAATCTACGGGGAGCAAAGCTAACTCGTACAGATCTTAGCCATGCCTGTCTCCAGTTTGCTGATTTAAGCGACAGCTCACTTATTCGCGCATATCTAGCGCGGGCTGACCTATCCAACGCAGATCTCAGTCGCGCAAACTTATTTGGGGCTGAACTGAGCAGTGCAACGATGGTACGTATTGTTTTCTTAGAAACAACGTTGCCAGACGGCAGAATTTCAAGCCCCTAATGTTTAATGGGTTGTACCAATCATAATGCTGTCTAATGCCTTGCCAAGAAAAACCCCTAGCAAGTCTGCTAGAGGCTTAATTTGTGCATTCTTTCCTATCATTCCAAATACCTTTGAAATAGACATCCGCCTCTAGTATGATTTACAGCCCTGCGGATGTCGTATTCAAGATGTCGTATTCAACAAGTGATCGATGCTCAATGCTAAAAGCACAGGAAAAATTTACGCCCCAATCACAGAACCTGCGCGACTTTAGCTGATTGGCTTACGGCGCTGCTCGATGAGATGCAGCGGAAGGCTAAGCACACAGCAAAATGTCAGAATGTACGAGAGCAGCATTAAGATCCGAAGGCTGCACGCGGGCGAGTCAGGGGATGCTGTACACAACTGCTCACCCCAATAGGCAAAGCAGTACACCAGCCAATACACAAAGGTTAAGCGAGTCAGCGTTTCTTGGGCTGCTTCTGCATCAGAGGGATCTTCGATGGGCGATCGCCCATAAAAGCAAAGTCCAGCCACTGACGCAACACAGGAAACGAGAAGAACACAATCGTGCCAGGATAGAGTTGGCATAGGTAACGCGCTACAAAAAGAGACTGCACTGCAACCGCTAGTCTAAAAGATGGTGCGGTAGCTCCCCCTTAAACCCTCACAAATCGCAACTTTCAAAGGGGGCTTCAAAGCGGGAAAAATCAATAGAATGCTCAGCAATTAAGCCTTTATAGCCTGTTAAGTTTTATGGAGAGTCTGCCGTTTCTGCAACTGTCTCAAGGGCACCTACAAATTTTAGAAACCTGCCCTCGAAAGTTTCAATCCGTTTTTTTAAATAACTTAACGTTACCGCAGCCCTCTCTAGCATCAGAGAAACAGGAGCTAGGCAAGCAGTTTCATCAACTCATGCAGCAGCGAGCGCTAGGTTTAGAGATTCAGCCCCTGCTAGACGATAGTCCCAAACTGCAACGGTGGTTTCAGCATTTTCAAGATTCACCGCCACCCTTAATGGTTGGGCAATTTCGTCAAAGCGAATACCAATGCACCCTAGCCCTAGAAGGATTTACGCTAACTGCGGTATTTGATCTGCTGATTCAGGATGGCGATCGCGCCCAAATTGCAGACTGGAAAACCTATCGTCGTCCGCTTCGCGCCCAGAGCCTCCAGCAGCACTGGCAAACGCGGCTGTATCTATTTATGGCAGCAGAAGTGCTGGGCTACGCAACCGATCGCATCTCAATGGTGTATTGGTTTGCAGAATCTACGCCAGAAGACAGCAGCCCTTCTCAAAACTGGCTATCCATCCCTTACTCCGAGTCTATGCATCAGCAAACTCGAGAGACTTTAGAAAAGCTGCTGGTGTCTCTACGAAGCTGGATGCAGGATTTTACGATAAACCATCAAAGTTTCCCTCAGGTGCCTTTGAGCGCTCAAAAGTGTTGGTCGAATAAACAGTGCTGCCCATTTGTAGCCCACTGTCACCGCACTCCAGGTAGCGCCACAGATTTAGAAGATTTGACCAACTTAGGGGCGATCGCAGAAGTGCCTATCGAGTGAATGAGATCAACTGAGCATTTTTTGCTTCAGCAACAGCCAAATAAACGGCAGATCGTTGATCAAATATCGTTTCCAAAGTCGTTTTGGCTCCATCACCAAACGATATAGCCACTCAACACCCATCATGCTAACCACCTGGGGCGCGCGGGGAACCAAGCCTGCCTCAAAATCAATGGTTGCGCCAATCGCAAAAATAATGTTGACAGACGTTAGATACTGTCGATATTGGCTGATCCACTGCTCCTGTTTGGGCGCTCCCACCCCGATGGCTAAGACCGTTGCGCCCGACTGATTAATTCGCGTAACAATCCGCCGAGACTCTTCTTCATCTTGGTCGAACCCAAAGGGCGGAGAGTAGGCGTCTATAACAATCTCACGATCAACTTTTTTATTGATATTTGCTCGAGCTTGCGTAGAGGCATCTCCCATGCCACCCAGCAAAAAGATGGTCATTTCTAAGTTATCTTTATGATGCTGATAAAAAGCAGGGAATAAATCTGATCCAGAGATTTTTTCGACAATAGGTGAACCTAAAAACCTAGAGGCGAAGAATAGAACTTGGCTATCGCATAGCTTATAGTCTGCAATGCTGTAAGCGCGTCCAAAATCTCGGTTCTTTCTGACGTTGATGAGATGGTCAACATTGGGTGTAAAGACGGTTCCTTTATGAAGATTGTTGAGAAAATCACTCATAGAAAGATTGTCAATAGGCACACCCAAAATATCAACCTTCCCCGTTAGGCAAAGCTCTGGGCTAGGTGGCTTGAGGTGATAGCCCTGCACTGGGCCAGTTCTAACCCTCTCTAAAAAAATGGAGGTATCAATGACATCAATTGATTTTGCTACAACCATTTGCTCAAGCGATCTGCCAACTTCAAAAATAGAATGAAGCAAAATCTCTGAGTTTAAATCTTGAGTAGACTGGTGAATTAAGTCACCCCTAACTTTAACAAAATCAACGTTCAGCTTTTCCCACTGAATAAAAGTGAGGTAGTCGTTGGCAAAATTATCTAGAATAACGGTGCAGCCAATTTGCCTAAGATCTTGAATCAGGGCAGTATAGCTTTTGATATCCTTTGAAATATTTTTCTCAGAAAATTCTAGATGAATTCTGCTGGGATCAATGTGATGATCCGCGATTAAATCATAAATAAACGTAGCAATTTGACGATCTTCTAAAACTTCTCGTGACAAATTAACAGAAAGCGTGGAGCCAGGGTTTCGATCTAAAACTCCTGCGGTTTTCTCCAGTACAAACCGATCTAGCCACTTTTCTAATCCTCCTTCAAAAATAGAGGGCATAAAGTCTCGAGGGCTTCTGAGGGAACCACTCGGCGATCGCCACCTCAGCAAAATTTCGTTATGGAGTACGGTTCCACTCGGCAGGTCATAGACAGGCTGAAACCACAGCTCAAAGGGCTTGGTTTTTAGAGGAGAGATTTCATGCCGAGAAAACGTTTGCATTTAGGGAGATTCTATTTTCAGGCGTAGGGAGAAAAAAGATTTGACAATACAGACAGATAGAGGAGCATCTAACCATCAAATATTGCTTGAAGTTAGGTCGTTGTGGGCGATACCATTCCCCATCACTTAGTCTTCCCTAAAGTCAGGTTAATATTTCTGTTCTTAAGCAAAAATGCAGCAATTATTCCAATATTTACAAAAAGATTTCGCAAAAGTTACAAACGATACGCACATTGGCTGCATTGTGGCTGATTTGAACGCGGCAAATAGAAATTTAGCTTAAATTCCGTGGCTCTTGCCCACCACCCAATGACGACGAAAAAATTTAGAAAGTGACTGCTCATCTAATCGCAGGTAAATCGGCCTTCCGTGGGGGCAGGTGCGCGGGTGCTGGGTTTGCTGCCACTGATCGAGCAACACCTGCATTTCACTTAGAGATAAGGTCTGACCGTTACGGATGGCGCTCCGGCAGGCAGTGGCAACCAGGGCAGGCTGCGGATCGGTACAGTGGCTTAGCTCATAGATAGCCTGAAGACAGTCTGTTCGCGCAGCCAAAATTTTAGGCGCGGTGCGAACCACCCAAAGATCTGATCCAAACGGTTCGGCAGGCAGACCCAGATGGGCAAGGTTTTGCAGTTGTGTTGGGCTGAGGTGATGCAGCGTGAGGGGCGTTTCTAGGTTGATGAGCTGCCAGTCTTGACACAGCTTTTCGTACAGCACGCGCTCATGGGCAATGTGCTGTTCGACCAGCCATAGCCCTGCGGGGTGTTCTGCCATGATGTAGGTCTGGTGAAGCTGGGCGATCGCCCGTAATGCTCCCAACGGCAAACTCTCAGATGCCGCCGCTGACGCTGAAGAACCGTCAGGGAGACTGTCTGAAAGACTGAGCGTTGGCGTTAACCCATAACGACCCTTGGCCTCAGCACTTTTTAAGAACTGGCGCATCTGCAACACTGATGGGTCTGAAGACGTTGAAAGGTTGAGAACCCGATGGATGCTTTGGGTAATCTGCTGTTTCCAAGCCTCAAGCTGATGGAGATAGATATGAGACTTAGAGGCGGTTCGATTCCAATCGACGCAGCCTGCCGAAACCTTAAGCTGAATCCAGCACAGGGGATGGCGATGGCGCGGCAGCATTTGGCGAAAGGCGTTGAGAATGCTTTGCTCTAGAGATCCCCACTGTTCTGAGGGCGATTGGGCATTCACACTAACACGACGACCGTTGACGGCAAAGCGCACCCAGTCAGGGCGATGGCGGTGGTAGCGATCGGGGAGTCCGACCAAAATCTCTAGAGTTGCTTTAGAGAGCGCTGAAGCGTTAGATGCATTTGCGTTGGGGATCTCAACGGTCAACGTTTCACAGCGCAGATCTTCGGGCTTCAGCTTATGGATGAGCTGAAGCATGATGTCCTTGGCATTTTGGCCTGGGGCAATGCTAAACCAAGGCCGATGGTTGTGATAGGTTTGCCAAGTTACCTGCGGATGACAGAGGGCGTAGTCACCAATCATGGTTTGAATGCTTGAAAGGATCTGATTGGCTGGCGTGATGACCTGCTGACGAGAAGGCCAGGTTTCAAACAGATGCGTGACGGTTACGGTGGTGCCTGCCGCCATTGCAGTTTCTGCGGCTTGGGCAACAGCGCCCGTTGCATCGTAGCAAACCTGCCAACCTGTAGAAGACGTTTGGGCACGACTGCAAATCTCAATCGTCCCTAACTGGGTAAGACTGTGGAGGGCTTCCCCTCGAAACCCTAAGGTGTGCAGGGCGCTCAGATGCTCGAAGGTCGAAATTTTGCTAGTGGTGTGGGGTAGGGCAGCCTGCTGGAGATTTGCCCAGGTGAGTCCAACGCCGTTATCTGCAACTTCAACCTTGCCAAGGTCTGTCCAAAGAGAAATAGAAATTCTGGTGGCAGCGGCATCGAGGGCATTATCAATAAGTTCCCTGACCACCGCCCCTAAAGAGTCGATGACCTCTCCGGCAGCAATGCGATACACAAGTTCAGGATGGAGTGGCTGGATGACGTTGCCCATGCCTTCAGTTTAATGAACTGGCGGGCGGACGGCGCGGCTTCTTTTTCAGGAGGGCTGGGTCTTCTCGGAGCGTTGCACAGACAGTCTGAATGGTTTGCTCTAGGATGGCGACGGGGAGTTCGGTATCGGCTTCAAAGGCGATCGCCAGTTGTCTCTCTTGGGTCAACGGCACCAGATAAAACTCCAGGTAAGACATACCGCCATTTTTGGGCTGAATCAGCACATCGCCCATTACTGCTTGCCCCATGAATCGACGGGTTTGACGAGATTGAGGAGGAGTTGTAAGCCCCCAAAAGCTGAAGCGCACGTATTCTGATAGCTCCCGTGGGCCTAGGGTCGAAATCCCTAGGGCGCTGGGCTGAATTTCGAGCAGACGCACCGAAACGTGGCGCGTCTGGGCCGTAGCAGCAGCAGGGAAAACAATGCCTATGGTTTTGCCGCCGAGAGGCTGCAATGGGGAAAATTCTGGCGGAGTTTCAAAAATAACGCCTTGGGTTTGATACTGCTGACGCTGGTTTGCAAGGCTTGGAGATGTCTCTGAGGGTTTTAGGTGATTTCTGGAAAACAACCTACCGCTGGCTTCGACTCCGCTCAGCCAGCTAGAGACTAGAGATTGTGCCCTGCCGTGTCCTGAGCCTGTCGTTGGCGTAGCCTTGCCTGTGGCAATAGGGAGCGTAGTCGAAGGGTACAATCTCGGCGGTACAACCTTTTGTGGGAACCGCCTTAAGACATGGGCTGAAACCCTGTATTAAACGTTGGGCACAGCGGTAAATTGACGATAAAAGTGGTGACTCCCTCAGCACTCTCAACGCCGATGGTGCCCTGAAGTTGCTCTACTAAGCGCTTCACGAGAGCCAGCCCTAGCCCTGTCCCCCCCTGTTTCCAGGGGTCTGAGTTGGGGACGCGATAGAACTTATCAAAAATCCGAGATAGCTCATGCTGGGGAATTTCAGATTGATTGGCCACTTTGATATGAATTGCGTTTTGAGGTTCCCCAACATGACTAATTTTGAGCGAGACTTCGCCCCCTTGCGCCGTATATTTACAGGCATTATTTAATAGCTCTGCCAAAATGCGTTCTAAACAGGCTCTATCTGATTTGATGGCAGGCAGTTCAGGTTCACACTCTAACGAAAACCGCTGCTCCCGCTCACTCAGCCGCGATTGAAAGGGCTGGAGCATACGCGGAATTAAATCCTGTAGCTGAACGTCTTCAACCCCCACTGGGTTTACGCCAGCCTCCAGACGCTGAAGGTCAAGCAAATCATTGATGAGTTCGGTTTCGCGTTCACACTCGGAGTCTAGGATGTCGATATAGCGTTTCTGGCGCTGCTCTAGGGGGAATTGGTTCAGCATGTGAACAGCCATTTTGATATTAGACATGGGCGTCCGCAGCTCGTGGGAGACGGTGCTTAAGAAATCGTCCTTGAGGCTATTGAGTCGCTCTAGCTCCTGCATTTTTTGCTGGAGTTGAGCGGTGCGTTCCTGTACCTGACGCTCTAGGTCGGCGTTGAGATCCTGCACTTTTTGGTAAAGCTGCGCTTGGTGAATGGCGATCGCACACTGGTCTGCGATGGTTTTGACCAGACCTCGCTCATCGGTATTCCAGTCGCGCAGCACGTTATTAGTGGGGTTGCTCTTCTGAAATAGACTAATGCTGCCCAAATAGTTTTGTAGATAAATCAGCGGCGTCATCAGCACCGACGACACCTGACACTGCTGGGCGATCGCCAGAATTTCGAGATTTAGCCCACTATCATCATCGGTCAGCACCACCTGGTTTCCCTGCGCCATTGCCTCCTGACACAGTCGCAGAAACCGTTCATTCCCCTGAATTAAATCATGACGACCCACCGCCGTATGGCTCACATAGTGATTCACCATTTCACCATCGGCACTAATTTGCACAATAATGCAGTGGCTGGCTTCGAGCGCCTCTAGCAGCAGCCCTACGGTAATTTGCAGCACTTCTGCCGTCACCATTGTGCCGCGCATCGCCTGCACAATCCGGTTAATAATGGCTTCCCGCTGCGCCTGATGGCGGAGCTGTTCTTCGGCGCGCTTGCGTTCGGTAATGTCTGCGACGTAGCTACGGACGAGGTCGCTCTCGGCAATGTAGTGAACCGACTGCTCAAACACGCGATCGCCAATTTCGACCTCTCGCACAAAAAAGTTGCGATGACCGGGCTGAGCAGGCTTCGCCATCGGCAGTAGCCCCTGAAGCATTGGGTGCAGTACCCCAATATCTGAAATATCAGGAAACTGCATCACCGCCGAGGGGTTGAGATACGTCACAATCCCAGACAGATCAATTTCTAGAATGGGGTAAGGGGTCAGCTCAGGAAACGAAGCCAGCCGCACCAGGGCGGCTTCGCTCATATCCTGGAAATCATCATCCGTTGGCACTAAGGTCTGAAACGGATTAACGGAGTTAGACAGAATGGTTGAGAGATCTTTTGCTTCAACAAAACGATCAAAATCGGAATCGGTCAGGTTAGAAATGGCGTAATATTTTGCCCGAACATCTCCACCAAAAACCACCATATCCCCATGCTTGAGGTCATGGGAAAAGAGCCGCCGCCCGTTAATAATTAGCCCGTTGGTGCTGCGCTTGCCCTGCAAGTCGCCATCAATCATGCGGAACAGATAAGTGGAAGAATCTGGAGACGTGACCCGCAGCAAAATGGCGTGCTGTCGGGACACCATCTTGGAATGCAGCACCACGGAATTGGTTGAATCCCGACCAATTGAATAGGTGGCGGCCTCTAGAGGTACCGTCCGCCGCCCCTTGGCATCATCAATAATCAGCAGATGACGAAACCGATTGCGTTGGTCTTGATCCATGATTTTCGTCTGTGCTGAGGGACAAGTTCAGATTCTTTCTCTCTCCCTGGGAGACAGGAGAGGGGCAAAAGTGTAGGGTCTTTAATTCATGATCCTTAGCCAATCTTAAGGGCTAAATTCCAAAAAGATTGTGAATCCGCTGCCGAATCCACCATAACGGAGGCTCTGCTTCATTTTGCGATAATTCGGGGGCAAGTACGCCCAGTTCTCTCAGGACTTGCTGACGTTGCGCTAAGGTTTCTGCAATTTCTTGGGCAAGTTCTTGATGGTCTTGGAGCAACATTTTGAGGGCGCGGTGGTCTACCACAAACAGGGTTACGTCTTCTAGTGCCTGAACCGTCGTGGAGCGGGGCATTCCGGTAAACAGTGAGATTTCGCCAAAAAATTCGCCGGATTCAATGACCGCAATCTCTTGACCCAGTTTTTCAGAAATCACCTCAACGCGACCTTTCAGCAGAATGTAGAAACATTCGCCCGTGTCGCCTTCTTTACAAATAATTTGGCCTTTGCGAAAAGAACGGCGGTAGCCCTGCTCAATCAGCACTCTAAGCTGCGCGTCACTGCACCCTTTGAAGTAGCTGACCTGCTTGAGCAGCACCCGCAAAGACTTTAGCGCTTGGTAGCTAGAGCGTTCTGGCGGCGGACTCTCGGTGACGGTAGCAGAAGGAGCGGCGGGGGAATGACTGTGCCCGATGTGTTCAGTCCAGTAGGCGGCTGTGGCAGGCTCTCGCAGCCGTAGCTCACGCTGAGGGAACGGAATTTCAATATTGCG
>JBGSVR010000001.1:0-2875 GCA_041752855.1 Thermosynechococcaceae cyanobacterium | reverse complement strand
CCCGTTCTGGGGCGTTCGAGCTGAAGTGGCAAAGCAGCTTGCGACCATCAAGCTAGATCAGGTGTTTGATGCACTACGGGCAGGGTTGAAAGACCCCGAGGCAAGGGTACGGCGTGGGGTGGTAGAGGCGATCGCCACGTTCAAAACCAGCGAAAGCTACAAAGCCCTCAAGCCCATCACCGAAAAAGGCGACCCTAGCTACTACGTTGAAGCAGCGGCCTTATCTGCGCTGGGCACAATTGCCGCTTCACCACTCCAAGACAAGCCGAAGGAAGAAAAGGCCATTAAGCTGTTCAAGAGCGTTTTGAAAGAGCGTGGCGGCTGGAACGAAACGGTTCGCGGTGGAGCCATTTCTGGCCTTAGTCAGCTTAAGTCTTCTGCGGCTGCTCTGGGCATTTTGTTAGACCATACGGTAGTGGGCACCCCTCAGCCCCTAAGATTGGCTGCAATTCGGAGTTTGGGGGCGATCGCCTCGGGTCAAGCCCCAGCCCAAGTCGATCAGATTTTAGCGCGGCTGTCTGTTCTGGCAGATGAGTCTTTCTTTTTAACCCAGGTTTCTGTGGTGATTGCGTTAGGACAAATGGAAGCTGCAAAGGCGATCGGCATTTTGCGGCGACTCTCTACCCGTACCCCTGATGGACGGGTGAAGCGGATGGCTGAAGAAGCGATAAAAAAGGTGCAAAGTGCCGTTGGGTCTGATCAAAACCTCAAGACCATCCAAAGCGAGATGGATGAACTAAAGAAGTCAAATCAGGAACTAAAAAGTCGTTTAGCGGAATTGGAGGCAAAGGCAAAGTAGCAGCATTCAAAAAATGTGTTGCATGGTAATATACCTATCCGGTCGGGATGTCGTATTTTGAAGAGAGCGAATGCTGTTGGGTTTTGGCGTAGGTTTGCCCTTATTGATCTTTGCCGTACTTTCAATCGGGATCTGGGCAAATGGGGGTGTGTTTCCAGGTGATGTCGCAATCTTGCAGGCTCTTCACAATAACCAAACGGTAAACCTAGATGCCTTTGCAGAAGGTTTGACACCCTTCGGCATTGAAGCAGGGGTTGTGCCTGTTGCGACGGCGATCGCCATTTTCTTGCTCGTGCGCCGTCAGTGGAAAATGCTAAGGTTTTGGCTGTGTGCAGGGTTGGGCGGCAGCGTACTGGGTGCCAGCATCAAACTGCTTTGGCATCGAACCCGCCCACATCTTTGGGATTCGTCTTACCCGTACCCTAAAGATTTTTCGTTTCCTAGCGGTCATGCGATGGCAAGCATGACCCTCATCTTAATGTTAGTCGTGCTGCTATGGAAAACGCGCTGGCGACTGCCAGCGCTCGTGTTCGGCGGGTTATTTACGCTGGGAATTGGCTGGACACGCCTCTATTTGGGCGTACATTACCCCAGCGACGTACTGGCAGGCTGGATGCTGGCGATCGCCTGGGTCATCGGCCTAAAAGTGCTGCCCAGCGCTCTAAACCTTAACCGCGTTGATACCAAAAATAGGTTGCCATCGGAATAATAGTGGCGGCAATTAGCAGCACAACCACAATAATGCTGGCGCTTTTGTCGTCGGTTTCTTCAGCTTTTGTAAAGGTACTTTCCACCTCAACCACCTTAATTTCTGGGGGACCTGGATCCGGTTCACCCGAAAGCACTAGCGAAAACCGACTGGCAGCATCCAGCAGCCCTTGGTTGTAGCTGCCTTCTCGAATGGGCACCAGCATTGTTTCTCCCGTAATGCTTTTGGCAACCTCATCGGTCATAATGCTCTTCACCTTGTCACCTGTACGAACGCCCGTAGTTTTAGTTTGGGTATCTAGCAGTACCAAGGTTTGATTAGCCTGTGCTTCAGGGGTGGGGAACCATCGTTCAAATAAGTCGCTAGCAAACGTAGGTGCCGTCTGCCCATAGTCAAACCGACGAATGGTGACAAACCGGACTTCATTTCCCGTCTTTTCGGCAAGCTGACTGAGGGTTTTGTTTAATGCACCTTCATTCAAAACGCTCAGCACCTCGCCTTGGTCAATCACCCAAGTGGGGCTACCCGCATTTACAGTGGGCACATCAAAAATACCCGTGGCGATCGCCGATCCAGTTGCAATAGGCAACATGAGAAACATGACCGCAATAGCAATACAGCACTGCCGTAAAATTTTCTGCCACTGCCAGCAAGAGATCGGTCTAATCATAAACGTTACCCGCACGGTTTACTTTACTCAAATACTATCTCGATCAAGGCACTGTAGCGAATAGCATTCTGCTCTAAAATCAGAGCAATTGATGCATTGGCGCTGACGCTATCGTGGCGCTCCCCACCTCCCAAGGATCACAATATCTATCATGCGGAAAGGTTCAGACATCTATCGACAGTATTTAGTCTGGGGTCTGAGCGGACCAATTCTATTTCTAAACTTTTGGTTCCTGGGTCAAGTCTTCCAGTATTTTGAGCAGGTCATCACCATTCTGATTGTGGCAGCTATTTTTGCCATTCTGCTCAGCTATCCGGTACATTGGCTAACGCAGCGGCAAGTAGGGCGATCGCCCGCCATCTTAATCGTTTTAACGGTAGTCATGTCTGGGATCGGACTCCTAGGGTTTACCGTCATTCCCCTCGTCATCGATCAGGCGAATCAGCTCCTTGCCCTATTGCCAAACTGGTTAGACGGCGCAGGACAGCAGCTCTCTTGGCTAAGGAAATTTGTGCTCAATCATGGTCTCAAGGTTGACTTAAATCAGGTCATTAACCAGCTTGAGCAGCTTACCCAGACCATTGTGTCGTGGCTTCCAGGTCTTGCGATCGGCACATTGGGTCGATTATTCGACATGATTTTGATTGTGGTGCTGGCGGTCTATATGCTGCTGTACGGTCAGCGAATGTGGCGTGGG